>NZ_AP025469.1 GCF_024347355.1 Vibrio chagasii | reverse complement strand
TCATAATATATATGGTGGAAATTTAAATATGCTTGATTACGTAAATAAACCAACTCCCTCAAATCAGTAACCGCTCTAGTCACAATCTGCATGATTTCCTGTCTTATTGGAAAAATCTGCTGATTAACCCAAGATTTATTAGAAATTTCATTCTGAATTGTTTCGACTAACTCGGTTGTCGACGCTAACTTACTAAGAATATTTGGGAAATTTGCATCATCTAGTTTCTGCTTAATTTTCCCCAGCTCTTCGGCTGTTTTACGGTCTTGCTCCATTTTGGTTCTAGAGTTTGCAGTATCGATTTTGCACTTTAACCAATATGTAGCTCCAGCTATAAATACCGGGGATATCAAGAGATTTCCATATTTGAGAATTTCTTGGAGAAGTACGCTATCAGGCACGTTAATAAAGTCCTATATCAATTGATCAGTCTATGAACCGATCTGATGGTTATCCAACTTGTGGTATGGTGTGATACTAGAGGAATTAGGTCAACTTAATACTAAACGATTTCAAAACATTAGGTTTAATAACAAAGGATAGAGCACTTTCGAGCTAGAAAGTGCCACGGGTGAAATGTCACTATAGCTCTGAGCGAACCTTTAACTAAACGCAATTGCTCCAAAGCTCAATACCAAAGCTTTAGCAATAGTGAATATGGGCTATAAAGGTTGTTCCCTCTATATGAACTTTTTTGACATTATATTTCACTACAAACCCTTATATTGACAAACCTTGTAGACAACTTACTAGCATTAGGAAAACTCAGTCAAATGATGCCTTAGCTTAATGAGCATCATCGCCCCAACTAAGAATAGGGCACATCTGAGATACGAAGAGCCACCTGTGAATGCGCTGGACAATCTCTAGTGGCGTTTTTTACTAACTTAACAAAGTGTGAATTAACTTAAGTATTGTAACTCGCTCAAGCGGGTGTTTAGTATCTAAGTAGGAGATCGCTTTGCTGACAGCGCACAAAATTTTTTGGCCGAATAGTCCAATTCACCTTCCTCTTTGTGAAAATTGCCGTACTGCCCTACACCATTTCCGACTCACTTCAAATTATGAGCAAGTTAAAATCTGGAATCTAGATAATATGCAACTAAGCTTATAATCACTCCTGGGCTGACACACTGGCCGCAATCTTCGCCACCTTTCATGAGGTGGCTTTTTTTTCCAGGTAAACCTAAAGCAATGTTCTGACGGGGAACGCCAAGGCGCTCCTGTGTCGGATTTGGGCGATGGATAACTATTCGTTCGTCCCTCACGAAAGTTCACCACACTCAAATCAGATTAATGACCTCATATTTCATCCAGCTCTGAAACAGGGCAAATACCCTGCATAATTGATTCCCTTTCGAGTGGCTTCAACATTACTACTTTAGATAGTTGCGCTTTACAAAATTTGCACTAACATCACATATGCACTCACTTGCACTACCTAAATCAGTAGGACTACTTGGCCACCTCTAGAGGTGGCATTTTTTTACCTTAAATTTGGGAGGTATATATGAAGCGCTCGATCAGAACTCTATTATTTATCATGAGTACTCCAACAGTACTTTTCGCTCAAGAGTGTGTCCCACACCTTAGTATGGGCCAGCCAGGAGAAAGTGATGTAGTGCTCTGTCGGGAGGGCTATGCGGTTGGTTACAATGAACAACTCAAAGTCGCTGACTGGGTGGCATACTACGTCACAAAGGAGAGCGTAAACGCATACTCGCCACGCACAGATTACTTCAAATTAGATTTTGAAATTGATCCCCCTTTTAGAGCGAGTAGTTTTGACTATAACCACTCTGGCTATGACCGTGGCCATCTTGCTCCTGCTGGAACCATCGACTTTTCAAAGCATTCGGTACAACAGAGTTTTTTAATGTCTAACATCGCTCCTCAACTTCCTGGCTTCAATCGTGGTGGATGGAAAGGACTTGAGCAATATGTCCGAGATTGGTCAAATGTTTATCAGTCGTTATACGTAGTGACGGGGCCAATATGGGATGGCGAAGAAAGCTACATTGGTAACGGTGTCTACATACCAAATCGATTTTTTAAGGTCATCCTCGATCCACAAATGAACGAAGCCATCGCATTTATTCTACCTCATCGAAAAATTTCAACTTCAGAACTTCCTTTGTTTATCACCACAGTGGATGAGGTGGAGACAGCAACAAACTTAAATTTTTTCAATGTTATACCCGATTCTATAGAAGAAGATATGGAACAACAGCACTGGGAAATGTGGTAAAGCTGTAAGCCTACACCCATTGAAAACATTGACCAAACAACACTAATAACTGTATATTTATACAGTTATTATTTGTTTTGAGTTTTGATTATGAATATCCTCCCCTTATCTCCTACGAGTATGTCTTGTTCACTCACATCCTGGGAGTCACCTGCTGCGGAATACGTTGAGCTTGGTGTATCACTCGACTCAATTTTAGTGAATAACCCCAATGCAACTTACCTGGCTTATGCAAACGGTGATTCCATGGAGAATGTTGGGATCTACAGTGGGGATCTATTAGTTATTGATAGAAAACCACAAGCTCAACACCTCGATACCGTCATTGTTTCGCTCAATGGTGCATTCATGTGCAAAATCATTGATGTTCGTCAGCGGTTATTGCTCTCTGCGAATTCAAACTGTGCACCTATCCCTATCCGTCCAGAAGACGCATTTTCAATTGAAGGGGTAGTCATACGCTCTATAAGGCTCCATAAGCCTCTTCCAGAGTTCATGTAGTGTTTGCCCTAATTGACTGCAATGCGATGTATGTGGCCTGTGAACAGGTCTTTCGTCCTGACTTACGACAACAACCTTGCATCGTCTTATCCAATAATGATGGTGCGGTCGTCGCAGCGAATCGTTTGGCAAAAGAAGCCGGTATCAAGAAGTTTGAGCCTTACTTCAAACAAAAAGGTTTGATTGAACAACAGTCTGTTCACGTGTTTTCGTCGAACTATGCTTTGTATGCTGACTTGTCAGCAAAAATGATGGCCACAATCACCGCTTTTGCTCCAAACAGTCACATCTACAGTATTGATGAATGCTTTCTCGATATGCGCCACTGTAATCGTGTAGAAACTGATTTAAAGGCGTTTGGACAACGAGTTAGGCAAACGGTCTGGAAAGAGTGTCGATTACCTGTATGTTTTGGTGCTGGCCATACTTTGACGTTATCGAAGATGGCCAACCGAAGTGCCAAAGTGGATAAAAGATTACAAGGAGTATGTATTATCGATTCTGAGCAGAAGAGACAGCATTACTTGGCCATGCAGCCTGTGTCTGAAGTTTGGGGGATCGGGAGAAGTTAAACGTTTGCAATGGATGGGAATACATACAGCACTTGATTTAGCTAACTTGCCCCCAGACCAAGCCCGTCGTTCGTTTAATGTTGAAGTAGAGCGAACAGTAAGAGAATTAAACGGAGAAGCATGCAAAATTTGGGATGAGTGCCGTGCCGACAAACAACAAATCTTTAGCACTCGGAGTGTGGGCCAACGGATCACAACACTTGAAGAATTAAAACAGGCGTTAGCGTTCCACGTTGCTACAGTGGCCAAGAAAGCTCGGGCTCAAAAAAGTGCGTGCTCAATATTAATGGCATTTGCTAATACGTCTCCTTTTGATGCTATTCCTCAAAGTTTTAAAGAGACGCTTCAGTTCGATTATCCGACTAGTGACACAGCTAAATTAACATCGGCCGTCACATCGATAGCTGAACGATTATATCGAGTCGGTGTTCAGTATTATAAAATTGGCGTTGGTGCAATTGGACTGGTTTCAGATAGGCAAAGGCAGATAGATTTATTCTCTTCACCAGAAAATCCAGCTCTGATGGAGGCACTTGACGCACTGAATGTTAAATTTGGACGTGATGCTGTTTTTCTTGCAGCTCAAGGAACTACGCAACATTGGCAAATGAGTAGAGAATTTCTGTCACCTCAATACACAACAAAACTAAAAGACCTTCCACAAATATTGTGTTGATTCTGTATTCTAGATTTGTGTGTGGTCAACTTTCGTGAGGTACGAGCGAATAGTTGTCCATCGCCCAAATCCGACACAGGAACGCCAAAGCGTTCCCCGTCAGTATTTGAAAGTTAAAAGTACACCCATACTACTTCAGAACCTTATGCCTACTTATTTCCATACCTCTAACAGCTACTTTGAAATTAGATCCTTATGGTTCTAATTTCTTAGATGCATATCTAAGATATCAACATCTGCCGATATGGTATGCATATTTACCGATGGTATGTGAACATTTGCCGATCTGATATCATAATTTAACGATCATAGATATAAACATTTACCGATCACAACAGATGACATATAAATATTTACCGATCTAAAGAGAAGAATGATCATATCCGGCGTACTAAGTAGATTTAGTATAAATAAGAACGGCATATATAACCTCAAACCACGTTTTTTGGCTATCTCGGGGCTCTTAAAGGATCCTCATCACATAACTAAACATTTACCGATTAAAGTGATTAATTACCGAAATTTGCAACGGTTTTATGTGACAAGGTATAGATATTTACCGAACTGATATAGATATCTACCGATCAAAGTGAGTTAATAGAGACTATCTGTTAAAATAACAATATCGCATTATTAGGTAATGATCATGACTTCAACAACTGGCTCTAGTTTGACGGTTATAAATGAAGAGGACCGTAAAAATAGGTTCATCTCATCCATTCTATTTTCGAGAGCTACCATTTTTCATCCAGCTTCACGCTTAACATCCACAATGCAATCCAAACTCATCGAGATTGCACAAAACGGAGGCACCGATCCTAATTATCCGTTAGAGAGTGTGAACATCAATAGTTATGGAAAGAGCTTTAGAGTTGACTTGCACGTTGATTATTTACTGCAACCCCATCGTGATATTTTAGAAACCATGTTGGCGTATGCACAAACGATTCAACTTGACGATAATTCTTATGATGCGGGTGCTCGTTTAACCTGGTCACAGGTTTACCAAACCATCACTGATGGCGATATTTCAGATACTCAAGAAGATGGCTTTGATTCATTTATCGATCGTGACGCGACCGTCCTATCAATGAGCATGTATGAATTAGCAACTCGGATGGGTATGGCGACCACTCGCGCTAATTACGATCAAATAGAGCGCCGTATTACACAATTGGCAACGGCCCACTTAGTGATCAATGAGCTTGATGAAGAGCAGAATGTAGTAGGCAAAAAACCATTAGAGTTTGTTCAAGACTACCGATTTTATTGTGATCGAAGTAAATTCAAAACAGGTCGTAAGAGCAGCAAGAACCTCACTAACCATGTGTTTTTAGTACCTGATATGCGTCTGCTGCAAGCAATACGCGACCATGGTTACTACTATCGGTTGGAACAACACAAAATGACTAACTACAGTAAACCTTCTGTTCGATCATTTTTAAAATACATCACTACGCACAAGGCTGAATTCTTACACAACAAGAAATTTGAGTGGGCACTCGATAGCTACATTCAATCAATTGCTTCTAAAGTCAGCCATAGCTTCCGTAGTGATCTCAGAAAAGATTTGCTGGCCAGTGCTATACAAATTGAAAAAGACTTCCGTCTTCAATTTCGCGATGTGGGCAATGGAATACAAATATTTTATATAGGGGACGGTGAATCATGAACACCCTATCTCTTGATACCTTAATGTCTTCATCTGAAAGTCAGAACCTAAGTTTCAGTTTGAAAGGTTTGCTTAAAGGTCATGTGGGCATGTTGATTGCTGCCCCTAATGTCGGTAAATCTCACCTAGCTCTTTGCATAGCAATGGAACATTCTTCTTCAATGTCTCTACTCGGAATGAGCGCTGCTGAAAAACCTGCAAAGACGTTGGTTTTAAGTTCAGAGGATGGTGCTGGTATTATTCAATCGCGCATGAAAGAAAAGCTTGCCAATTGCACTGCCACTATAAAATCAGAGCTAAAAAATAATCTTCACTTTCTCACTGATCTTGAGCCAATAGTAATTCCACCCGATAGCTCAATCCAAGAACTGGCAGAACATGAACAGTATTTAGAAAAACTCAAACAAACCTTCTCAGAATTCGACTTAGTGATTGTCGACACTGTAACGGAATCAATTGGCCGTTGTGAAGAGGTAAAACATGATCGCTTAATCAAAAATGTTTTTCAGAAACTTGCCAGTGAATCTGGTGCCAGTTTGTTGCTTGTCCATCATGTGAACAAAGATGAAATCCGTGGTAACCAAGAAATTACGATGGCATCAGGCGCAGGTTTAACCTCAATAATGCGTCTAACAAAATGCTTGTTTACGTTAAAGAGTAAAAAGGAATCATTGTCGATTAAATACCTTAAGAGTAATTACTTAGCTGAGAATGAAAATCTAGAGTTCGCGGTTGAAGTGAGACAAAATCTTACTATTAATCCACAGGTATTCAGTTTGAAATCGAAGGTATCCAAAACAGTGCGTTCAGCGCCAAGCATAAAACAGGCTCCCAAAAAAATTACGCTACCTGGGACTATTCCAGAACAAGAAGAAATTGAAGAACGTAAAAATCTCAGGGATGTTTTGTAAGTAACCTATAACACTCTAAAAAAGCACCGAATATTCGGTGCTTTTTTTCTGTCAATGTACGCATACTTTGTCAATTACCCATAATGTCTCTTTTAGCTTTCCATAAAGTTGTTGTAAACCGCCCATAAACGGTTAACCCCTCAAAGAGTTTCCTCCAAATCTTCATTTCATTCAAATATACATTTATAAATGTGAAACATGCTTTTTTATTTATTATCAATGACTTACCTTGATTTTGCTGAATTTCTTTGTCAGGTTTAATTGTGATTGTCATGTGTTCTAAATGTGAGCATGTAATATTTTTATCGGATTCTTTGTTTTTTGTTTACATTGGTTTTTTTATGTGTCATTGTAACAATCAATTGATGATGCTGACTAAGATGGAGTAGGTAATATGAGCCGACAGATTGAGACACTGAAAGAATTGGAAACCATAGCGCAAGGAGCGTCAGATCTACTCGCTCAACGTGAAGATATTCGACCAAAACTTCCTAGAACGTTTGACAGACCAGATGCGGTTGAATATTTGAAATGTGATTATCGTACTATTGAAAAACATGCTGCTGAACTTGGCTTTGATCCAAAGGCGCACGTATCGAGTGGAATTAATTGGATGCTCGATATTAATCAAATCTATAAAATTCGTGATGCCTTACCAGAAAGCACCATCCTCAAGAAAAAATTAAAGCCTTTTAATCGTAAGAAAAATCAGAAAACACAAGTCTTAGTCGTGCAGAACCAAAAGGGCGGCGTGGGAAAAACTCTAAGTTGTATCACAATGGCTACTGGTATAGCGATGGAATACCACGAAGGCTATCGCATTGCTGTCATTGATATGGACGGTCAAAGTACATTGAGCTCCTACCAACCTTCCTTAGACGGAGAAGAGCGACCTACAATCGGTGAGCTAATTCAAATTGATCCTCAAACAGAAGGTTATCGTGAACTAATTCGAGCGTCAGTTTCTGACACGACAATCCCTAATCTTAAAATTATACCTGCGGCTCAGGGTGATAGGGATATCGAAGCTATTTTTCATGAAGGTGTATTTTCTAACTCAATATCTTCACCATACTCGCGTTTGAAAGCGGTCATCGATGCAATCAGTGATGACGTGGATATCGTTTTGATCGATACCCCCCCTTCATTGGGCTACGCCTCAATAAATGCTTACAATGCTGCTACTAGTGTAATAGTCCCTCTCGGTGCAAACCAAAACGATACAGATGCAACGTGTCAGTATCTTAGTTACCTACCTAAAATTTATAGAAATCTTATTGCACAAGGTCATCAGGGCTATGATTTTATCAAGTTCTTGTTGACCAATTATGAGGAAAATAGTGCTTCTTCACTCGAAGTAAGAGAGGAACTAAACGAGCATTTCAACGGATACTTATTTTCTACAACCTTTAAGAAATCAGAAGCAGTTAGATTATGTTCGTTAGATAGAAATACGGTTTACGATTTATCTAAATCAATGTATTCAGGTCATAAAAGCACGTTTAAGAATGCGAAGCTGAATGCTGATCAGATACTTATGGATATCATGCTTCAAGTTAGAAAAATATGGGATAAGGAAAATAATTAAAATGAGCAAACGACGAGCGGCTATTCAAGCAGCCCTAGCCAGTAAAAATGCTGCGAAGCCAACCACAGTGCCATCCATGCCTTCAGGGGATATCGATAGTGTATCTGAGGCAAAGATTGATGTAGAGCTTAATTACTCGAAGTTATCTGATAGTTTGGATAAAGCCGGCATCTCATTTAGTGATTTTCTCCAAGAGCATTCCGGTATTGTCTTGTCTAAACCAGAGAGAAAACTGACAACCCCTTCTGGCGAAATTTATACAGTCGCTACATCGTACATGTCATATGAGCAGTTAAAAGAGCTTTGCATTATTGATAGCGATAACGTTAGAGATATCTCCGAACGTACAGAAGAAGCATTATCTGACATTATTGATGAAATAGGTATGGGGCTTCAACTAATGCCTATCATCGCTTATGTCGATAAAAACGGGAAGCACTCAATTATGGAAGGCTCTCGACGCTTCGCTTCTGCATTGCATCGTAAGGTAGGTTTAACGGTAGATATCTTTGACTGCAAACCAAATCTAGAAACGATTAGGTGGGTGGTTGAAACTTCAGATAGAAAGAAAGGATTCTCCTATTACGAAAAAGGTAAGCTCTACACCAAACTGATGGAAACACACAATTGGACTCAAGCCGAATTGGAAAGGGAACGTGGGTATACCCAACAAGATATAAGCCTCAGTATTGCTTTTTATTCCTGTCCAGCACCTTTGCTTGAGTTGTTACCTGTTAAAACACTCCCGCAGGCATATGTATTAAAATTTAATTCAGCGACAAAAGCTGTGCTGAGTAAAAATTTGCTCAATGAAACAATAGAAGATCTAAAAGAGGCAATGCTTGGTATCGAAACAGTATCGTTAGATAAACAGTCTAAGATGGTGGTTGATAAGTGGCATGAGCTGGCAAAAAAACTCAGTGCTAAGAAAACCAAAAGTGTTACACCAGTCTTTGAGTCTGGAGAAACGAAAGCTTTTGTAAAACGAACGAAAAAAGGAAGTCATATTACCCTACAGGGTTTACCTAGAGATCTCGAAAAGGATGTATTAGAGGCGATAGAGAAACTTGTGAATGGTAGTAAAAGCGTTTCACATTTATAAATGTGAAGTACTGAATATCCATTAGAAACATAGAGTTATAACGTTTTTTTTATTTTATGTTTCTAATGTGTTGGAGCTAATTTGAATAAGTGATTTTCTTATCTGTTTGATGGTTCGAGCACTCAGGCATCAGAGTGTCAGACTAAAATAGCAATTGATAGAAAATATATAACCGTTAGTCTCGGCCCTCCTGGTGAATCTTTGAAATGTTGGGTTAAAGCTAAGAAAGCGCCGCAGTGGGCATGTCGTGCACCTTTTGACTTCCTGGTTGACAAAGAGTGGCGACCATATGATGACCTAAGCAAAGCCATCGAGGCCCGATACTTAATTCTAAACGGACACGCTGTCACCAAGGAGTGGGAGAGAGCTATTAGTTCTTGGCTCAATATTGCTCTGAAAGCCGATAAAGAATCAAAGTCGCTAACGTAAAACTAAGTGATACGTTTTTGACGAATGGAAAACAAATGAAAATTGATAATTACAATGAGCGCCTAAAAGGCGAGTACAGAACATTGGTTGTGGCTTTTCTTAATGCCGTAGAAAAATCGAGAGAAGATCGAGAAAAAAGTGCAGCAATGCTCTTTGATATGGCCAAGAAGTTTCAACTTACTGATAAAGAGTCTATGACTGCTGACTGGTTGAGAAACCGCGTATATCAGCCAGAAAAATATAAACATTTACCGCAGTGGTTGGCTAAGTCTGCTTACCTTTGTTTGATGGAGCTAGGTTGGGCACCAACTAAACAGTCTGAATGGTTCGCAATGGTTGCCATGTTCGTTCGTGAACGTGGTGGTGATGAACCAGATTATGATGAGTTGTCAAAAGAACTGCCGATCAATCTAGAAGGAGAGTTAGGCTTTGCATGGCTTAAGGTATGTGTCGAAGCCGTGCGTGATATACAACAGATGAAACAAGAGAGTGAATCATGAGTGTAAAATTTGAAACGTATACCAAAAACCTTCAGGAAATGTCTCAGCTAACTAGGGTTTCTCTATGCTTTCAGTTCCTAACGTTAATGAATCTTTGTGAACAAGACCTGGACAAAGGAAAGGTAGAAAGAGATCGTGATGATGAAGGTAAGGTGTTCTTTGAAGCCAACTCTCTGAAAAGTAATCTTCTCGATGTTCCAAGTCTGAGTAATTCACACAAAGCGCTCTATGCTTTGTTAGACGCTGGATTTGTAGAAAGAAGAGTGCTCAATAAAGATGGTGAGGTTGTATTTGGTAATAGTTTTGGCCGCAACTCTGCAAAAATTTATTGGCGTATTACTGACAAAGGTTTGAGTATCTTTGGTCGATAAAGTGTCCCTTTCTCTTTCTTCGGGCGTTGCCGCTTCGCGGCCAGGCTTTCCGTCGCTAAGCTCCTCTGACCGCTAACTTGAGCCACTAATAGCAAGCGAGCTTGCTGTGGCTCTAAGTTCCAGGCCAACAATCCTTAACGCAATTCTTAGTGTGAACCCTTGTGAGTCGTCATTGGTTTATCGTTTCAATGAGTGTTCATCTAGTGATGACAGTCCTAGGTCGCTTCGCTCGGCTTAGCAAGGTGCGGTTGGGCTCCTGGGCGCGCTGTACTTCATCCTCACGCAGTCTCGGCCTGGCGCATGCGATGGCATAGGCAACGCATTTTCACATGCTGAGCGTCCCTCTGGTGTGCAGTAGCTTTACTGTTCTTTTGCGTGTTGGCTCTGCTGTCTCGCTTCGCTTATCCCTTCGGGTCGAAATCTGCTAGTGTATTTCCCTATTGACTTTTTATGTATCGGCCAGTAAAATGCCCATAATTTCAAAAAAGAGAGAAAGCATGATTGAAATACATTGTGTAAACTTTATTTATACTGTCAGCCAAAAGGAGCGCAAAAATGAAATTACTTGAAAGCTTTGAAAGAAATATTGTTGAGATAACCGTCATCGTTTCGGTTGTGTCTCTTTTTGCTACTATCGGTTTTTTTGCCTGGTCAATGGGTAAGTAAATGAAACTGAATGTGAATTTTGAAAGCCTTCACCTGGAAGTGAGTAAGGTCAAAGGCTTGATTGGTTTTGCTGAAGCACTCAGAAAGAGTTCTTACAGTTACCAGGAGGCTGTCGAAGAGCTGAAGCAGTTCGTCTCTAAGAACGGCGGTGAGTGCCATCAGGAAGAAGGTGTTACTCGGTTTATTGCTTTGGGTGAAAGCTTAGACTGTTATCAACCATACCAGGATATCGATAAACTCTATTTTGATTGTTAGTTAATTTCCTTATTGACTTTTTATGTGTGAAAGCTTAAAATAATCAAAGAAATCAAGGCAATACCGCCGCTACTTTGGAGAATTCAATATGTCATGTTCTTATGTGGGTGATGACTTCCTGGCTCACCTTAAATCTTCTCTTTCTTCTATTGCTTTTTCTGGCAAGTTACATGGAGCGTATAAGCTTAAAGGCTTCCTGGCTTCTTTGGACACACAGCCATACTTTGGCTCCCCATCTGACGGTGTGCTGAACTTGATCCGTTTATTTCATGTGGCCAACCATCGCGCTTATCGTCTTCGTTATCCCCATGAAGAGATTGAACCCTTTCAATCGTACAAGCGTCGTGACCCTACAGTTGCCCCAACGAACCACCGCCCAAAAGGGGATTACAAGCAAATTGCTGCAACCCTGAAAGCAATTGATTTTCTTATTTATCATTGTGCCGAGGATGGTGTGGTGTCTTGTGACAGCCGTAAGAGTTGGGCGCACTTTCAAGAGTTACGCCGCCTTGTGTGTGAAATTCTGATTGAAAATACTCCTGTATATCAAGCTGCGCAGTGGGGCGATTCTGACTTTATCGAGTGGAAAAAGTGCTACTAAGGTCGAGGGCCGTGAGAGCGGCCCATAATTTTGCATGCAAAAGTGAGAAAAGAATATGAACGATTCAATGCAACAGCCGATAGTTATTGCCGCTCATGTTAAAGCAAGAAAAAGACATTCGAAAGTCTGGATAGAATTGACGGTTTTGTTACCAGAAACAGAATTAAACAGGGAGTACTGGAGACAAGGCTTAGCTAGGGGCCATGTGATTACTGAAACGAATAAGCTAGGGCTTAACAGTCGCGCTGAGGTCGTAGGATGGGTGACAAATAGCCATAAATACATTCCAGCTTAAAAGGGTTTCGAAGTGTCCATTATGAATCAAACAAATATATCAAAAGTATATTGCGCTGAGGTGTTGGTTGAAACTGAAGACAGTGAAACATTACAGCTTTACGTTAGAGCCATTAGTGAACCACTCAGAGCTAAGGCGATTACAAGAATTGAGGATGAGTGGTTTAAGGTCTTAGACGTCACCATTTTAGATTAATGTAAATTTCCCCATTGACTTTATAGTTGGTGGGGATTAAAATTAAGAACGAAATCAAGGCAATACCGCCGCTACTTTGGAGATTTACCATGTTAGATAAAATGCTACTTAACGAACCGTTTTGCTACCGCTTCCCTGCTACTCGTGGCCTTCAGCACACTCAGTTCTTCCAGATCAATGTACCGCTTAAGGTGCTGGTCAAAATGCTAAACCTGGACGATAAGGGGTCGACTCTAGATCGCTCACAGCGTGCCGTTAACAATAAGAGAGCTGAAAAATTTGGCGATTATCTAATTGATAATGTGAAGAAAAATCGCTTTTATATCTTCCCAAGTGTAGTGGGTTTGATCGACACCCCAGTCAATAGTAAGCCCGCGACGTTTTTTGATGTTTATGAGGTGCTCAATGTCAAACGTACCGATGATGTTAATATGCTGTCTCAAGGCGTGTTAGTCGTTTCAATGGATAGCACCATTAAATTGTTTGATGGCCAACACCGCTCTTCTGGCTCTGCGTACGCGATTAAAAAAATTGCGACTGATCCAGAATTGAAAGACCTTGATTTGAGCACAATCCAGGTGCCTTTTATGGCTTACACTGATTTGTCACTAACTGACCGCCAAATTGGGTTTAGTGACATCAACAACAACTTGGCCAAGCCACCTGCGGCTATTTCGATTGCTTATGACCACCGAGATCCAATGAGCAAATTCGCCGTTGAGCTGGCAACAGAACTTACGTGCTTTAAGGATATGGTTGATTTTGAGCGCAATGCGATCACTGGTTCAAACCTTAATTACTTCTCACTGAAGACCATTCGAGATGCAACTCAAAGCTTCCTGGGCCTAACTAACAAGCAAGCTAAAGAAGAGCTAACGACGGAACAGAAAGAAATCGCTAAAGAGTTTTGGATGACATTCAGCCGTCATACTGGTTGGAGTGCGTTGACCTTTGGATTGAATGATGCAAGGGACCATCGTGAAACGCATTTAAACACGAGTGCCGTTTTTCTTAAGGCGCTCGCACTAGCCGGAAAAAACATCCTTAATAACTTCATTTCCTTCGACAAAATAGACCTGTCCAAGTTGGATGAATTGGATGTGTATCGTTGGAGCTATGACTTTAAAGATCGAGCATTCGATCAAGTCAGCGGAAAGATGAAACCCGATAGCACAGGCGTAATGCTGACAGCGAACAAGCTCCAATTGGCCGTTGGCTGTCCTCTCAATACAGATCAAGCGCAATTAGAAAAGCAATATTTTGGTAAGTTCGAGCAACCGAAAGTTATTCAACAACCAGAACCAGAACCAGAACCGGAAGAGGTAGAAGTTGTGTTTGGTCAAATGGGTCAAGACTTCACTACTGAAGACGCAGCGAGTATCGCAACCGTTGTGGGTAAGAAATGGAGCGACACAGTGACGGAAGAGCAGATAGAAGATGCCGCCGAGAAAATCTACAAAGTAGTCGGGGAATTTGCCGAAGAGGATGGCCAAGCATCCATCGAGTTTTTGAAGAACATTAAACAGTGTTTAGTTCCAGCCTCGAATGACAACATTGAGAGTGATTGGCGAGCATTGAACCGCATCAACTCACTAAGAAGCCAGTTGAAAAAACTTCATGGTGAATGTGTAGCAGCATAGTACCCAAAGGGGCCAGGTTTGATGGCCCTTTTTCTTTGATTTGATTTAAATTTCCTTATTGACTTTATATTGGGGCGGGAGTAAAATTAACCACGAAATCAAGGCAATACCGCCGCTACTTTGGAGATTTCAACATGAACTACAGCCAAAAACTACTTGCTGAACATCTACAGAAACACCCTGAGCACAACCAGTACGTTTCCGCTATCGACTTGTCGATTGCTGAACGCGCATTTCATGCGACTTCATTCAGCCCTGAACGCAAGGGCGTTCTTGTTGTTGTCGATTACGCAGAGCGTTGTGAAGGTTTCAAAGTCCAATTGAACCAGGCCATTACCACCGCTAAGGCGAACGGCATTGTGAAGGTTTGTGGAGAACATTTAGAAGAGATCCATAAACACTTTCAAAAAGAAATCGCTCAACTCTTTATCACCTACATACATGCTGAATCCGCTTGTATGTCATCAGCCATTACTGGCCCTGCAAATTTTCCCGTCGAGCGCAACAGAAAGCGCCTTGCTTCCGCTATGAACAAATATGACGCGATCGCAGAGAGAGAAAAGCAGCTCTATAAACGGGCGGTAAAAATGCTCCTTCCTGAAGGTGATGGCACTGTGATCAAAAGTGATTCCGCGAGCGCTCTTCAGCAATTGGAAGCCAAGCTTGAACAGTTGGTCAAAGAAAAAGAAATGTGGATAGCCATTAACAAGATGGTGCGCAAAGTGTATCCCAAGGGCCAGTTAAAAGCCGGTGCGACTCAAAATGACATCGACAAACTAATTAAAGATCTTCAGACGTCATTTGACCTCTGTGAAGACACAGCGATCACTTTGCTTAAACCTTGTCGCATTACCTCTAAGATTGTTGCGTTTCCCAGTTATTCACTGACCAACCGCTCTCAAGAGATCAAGCGAACGGAGCAACGCATAAAAGAGCAGAAGAAGCTTGAAGAAGGCCGTGAATCAAATCAACTCAATGACTCCCTGGACAACGGCATTGAATACGAATTGACCGAGGACAATAAGATTGCAATTCACTTCACCACTAAGCCTAGTGAAGAGGTGCGGAGCATTTTAAGAAGTAATGCGTTTAAGTGCTCTCGACACAGAAACTATGCCTGGGTTCGTAAGCATACATTGAACGCCCAAAATGCTTTTGTACGTGAAGTTTTACCAGTACTAAAAGACATAGCCGCTTAACACCTTAGCGGGCCACTGGCCCGCTACTCTATCGAACAAGGAGAATGTTCATGAGTATCAATAACCAACAGTTTCAGAAAGTTGTTTATGGGTGCGGTCATAAGTGGCTTGCTATAAATGAGCCGAACTATTTTAAGTACCTAGACTGCATTGTATATGTCTATGCGAATGATGGTTACGCTTTCGTGAGAATGACAGATGAATCTTCAGCAATAAACTTGCATGAAGAGTTGGTGAATCGATATCGAAGGTACAAACAAATAGAGGTTAAGTGCTGCCGCTATGATACTCGACTTTTTGAGATCAGCTTTGAACTTGCACCGTGAACTACCTTGTTCATTCATACACAAGACTATTCAGGAAGAAAATCCATGAAACCGACAATAGACCTGGCACAATTTTTATCTCAATCTCTAAAGATTGAGCGAGCGTTTTTGAATGACTGCATGAGTATGATCGCTAACAAAGAAACACTTGTATCATTACATATGTATGCTGACGAACTGGCCCTATACATAAATATCGATGCTGAGCATATCGTAAGCCAGTTACAAGATTTTTCATGTGTTTACATTGGCAATCCTTTAAAACACATTTGCATTAAAGACTACCAACCAGAACCTAGCCTATAATTTTCACAAAGTGGGCGGCGTGTTAACGTCGCTCACACTTTTCTACACTTAATACATCATATCAATTCAAAACTTCATTCTTTATATACAAAGGCTCCAACAAAGTAAGCTGCATTTTGTGGGCCTGGATACTTAGAAGTAACACCTCATGCTATTTCTTCAGTAAAAAATGTTCAAAAGCGATTTAAGGCTTTTCATCGTTTTCGTGGGATTACATTTGGGAAAGTTAATCAACTTGAGTCGGGGGAGTGGGCCGGATCATTCTTCAGCAGATTAAGTGTCAGGTTGTGTTACTTATTCACCTCTTTTTTTAAAAGACTTTATTGAGCTGGGCGTTGCCGCTTCGCGGCCAGGCTTTCCGTCGCTACGCTCCTCTGACCGCTAACTTGAGCCACTGATAGCAAGCAAGCTTGCTGTGGCTCTAAGTTCCAGGCCAACAATCCTTAACGCAAGAGCTTTCACTGCTACGCCATAAGAGACAGTAATGCTTTATGCGCTGAAACCGTGGCTTGTCTCCTTTGCTCATACCACTTCCCATTTCTGCTCTGACTTCTAGATATCTCAGAACGGAACCTCTTTTGCAATGTAAAGCGAAGCCGCTACGCGCCATTGCAAAAGAGAACCACTAATCTGAGAAAAAGAAGTCAGGCGAAAAAGAAAGTGATATTCAGACAACAAAGGAGAACCCACTATGTTTCCATCGCATGACAAGCAAACTGTCTCTAATGACTTAACAGCGACTAGCGTTTCGACGCTAGAACCCGAAGGCTCCCCTAAAAATGATAATGTGCTGATCCGCGATATCTTGGCCAACGGTTGGAATTGCATGCCAAAAGAGCTTGAGCCTGTTTGGACGGATTACGATGGTATCGAGGTAATGTTTTGCATTGAACACCAAAATCAGGGCGGAGACATCACTTTGGAGCCCTTTTTGGAAAGTAATCTTAAAGAAGATACGCCAGTTAAATGTTGGTCTGTTTTCGGACACTGCATCGATGGCGGGAGCGAGTGCTTGCATGATTGTAAAACTCAACATGAAGCCAATACTTTAGCTAAGTATTGCGAACGTATGATCTAGTACACGCTTACAGGTTCGCTCGGCTTAGCAGGGTGCGGTTGGGCTCCTGGGGGCGCTGTGTGCCATTCTCACGCATTCTAAGCCTGGCATATGCGATATGTCAGGCAACACTCCTTTACGCGCTTAGAGTTCGTCTGGTGTGCAGTAGCTTTACTGTTCTATTGCGCTTTGATTCTGCTGTCTCGCTTCGCTTATCCCTTCGGGCCGAAACCTTCTATTTATTCAATTTCCATATTGACTTTTTAAAGCTAAACCTTTAAAATACATATAGTTTTTAAGGAAGAGATAAGGGGATGAAACTTACAAAAAGGCAAAAACTCGAAAAGGAGAATGAAAAGCTCATTCTCGAAATAAGGAATAAACGGTTAGACAATATTAGACTCGCAATCCAAATACCACTAACCGTTATCCTCCTAACAACCGCAATTGTTACGCTTGTTAGGCACTTTTAAGACAAGGGGACTTGTTCCCCTTACTTAAGAATGTAACACAGTATCGAGCCAAATAGAAACGCCTACTTGTTAGTTTACCCGTAATTTGAGGGATGGATTATGCCAATGTGCAAGCTAGAGAACTTTGATATGTCCGAGTGGTTAGAGCAAGCTAATTGGCTCGCTGATGACCACAAAAGTATGCCCGCCATCCCTCTTCTGATCCGACTAGGTCTTTCACTCGATCAAGCTTGTGAATTGCGCCATGATGCTTTCTGCACAATGGGCGAGTCTTTGCACGATGGATTGACAGACTACCTTTACAAAGTCAAAGGTCGTATCTCTGCGAGCCCATCTAAATTTACAGGAAATGCATTACTTAACCATGAAACTCAAGCACTTTTTGATCGGCTAGAGCGCATGGACTACTGGGGAAGTGATCACGAATTAGATGGATGGTGGCTTTGTAATCGTTGGGATTTTACTTAGTTCTTTAATTAACTATCTACTAGCAACGAGCCGCAATACTAAAAATACATAGGCGATACCGCCGCTACTTTGGAGAAAAACAATGATTCAACCAAAATTCTACAAGAGAGAGTTGCCTTCGATTATCCCAGTAAATCAAGGGTACAAAACGCTGTCTGGTTTACTTTCTGATTATCAAAGTGATGCACTTTCGGGGGCAATAGATAATGAAATGCAATCTATAAAGTCATCCGGTTTTCTTTCGAATATGAAAGCCATTGTTAGTAAAAAACGCCGTTGGACTTATCAAGAAATTCTAGCTATTAAAAGTGAGTTCATAAACGAATCTCCTGTTAAGTTTGGTAATATTGAACTTATTCAAGATGCCAACTTTCATGGTGTATGTCTTACTTTTAAATACAAGTCACTGACCCCTTCGATTTTTTTTCAATCAACAAAAGATGGTTTTATAGCAACTGCAATCAATTACAACATTTCAAGCCTTCCGGTTAAGACACCAAGCCAGATAAAAACTAATATAGAAAACAAAAAAGACATCCACTAATAAATTAGGCAATACCGCCGCTACCAAGGAAAGAAAAATGAATATCAATGATGCGCTATCAATCCTGAAACTGAACAAAGAAAACGAAACCTATTCTAGAAATGAAATTAAAAAAGCATTTCGTAAGCTAATCAATCAATATCACCCAGATAAAGAGGGGGGAGACGTTCATTTCAGCCAATTATTAAATCAAGCTTGGGAATCACTTAAAAAGTTTGACGAGGTTACTTTTACTGGTGAAGTTGATAGTCAAAGTGAAAACTTGAGTGAAATTCTTAAAAAGGCAATAGACCAAATTAAAAACTTAGATGGTCTAATAATCGAAATTTGTGGTACATGGATTTGGGTTACAGGAGAAACAAAACGTCACAAA
The DNA here is from genome assembly GCF_024347355.1 of Vibrio chagasii. Classification (NCBI taxonomy): domain Bacteria; kingdom Pseudomonadati; phylum Pseudomonadota; class Gammaproteobacteria; order Vibrionales; family Vibrionaceae; genus Vibrio; species Vibrio chagasii. The sequence continues at coordinate 40,019 of NZ_AP025469.1, read as the reverse complement.
GAAAAGTTGAAAGATAGTAAATTTTTCTACTCAAAAAACAAAACTGCTTGGTATTTCAAAACAGGAACCTCAAAAAGAATAGGATCAAGCAAGTCTCTTGATGATATTAGAGAGTCTCACGGTTCCCAGATTGTGAGGCGAGGCCAGAAGAATAGGATCGCAGCGTAATTGTTAAAGCCATGAATTTTATTTCATGGCTTTTTGTTGAAAAGAATTTCGTAACATTTAAGATGGTCTTTACATAAAAGGAACTTTATGAAATGAGAAACTTATTTTACCTACTTTTATTATTTCCGTGCTTAAGTAAAGCTTTTTGCTTTGATGAAGCAGGGCGATATTATAACGTCGATCCCAGACTTTTAAAATCAATAGCTACGGTAGAGAGTAGCCTAAAGCCGGACGCGTACAATGAAAATAAAAATCAATCTGGTCAAGTCGTCAGTCGTGATTTTGGCTTGATGCAAATTAATTCTCATTGGTTTGATAAGTTATCCGATTTTAATATCAACGAAACAAACATTTATGACCCCTGCTTTAATGTTCATTTGGGCGCGTGGGTATTAAGCTCAAACTTTGCTAGTCATGGCTATAACTGGAACAGTGTCGGTGCGTATAATGCTGGGTTTTCTAAACACACCGAGAGCGCTAGAAAAATATACATTAAAAAAGTCCAATCGGTTTATTATCAGCGGAATGTTAAATAAAAGAAGATGCACCATTATGGTGCATCTTCTTTGCTGTCATGCCCTGTCCACCTTCCCTTACCGTCCTATCCCTACTCACTATCTCAACCGACTCAATCGCCACCTAGTCGGCTTTTGTCTTTCGCATTTCTCCAGATCCCACTGATTAGATTCTTTTGCTTGATAGAAAGCGTCCGAGAAGTCGGAGGCTTTTGAAAGTCACCACACCCTACGCTAAATCGAAATTCGATTTAAATGGTTGTCTGAAAATAAATAAAATGAATAGAAACAGTATCTTATGGAGTTTTTTGAGGTGCGTGGAGTGCTCTGGAAAATTTTCTAAATCTTAACTAATTAGCCGTTAAATTTTCAATGAAAAAATATGTATATTCAATGAATGGTCATTGATCCCAAATCCAGAAAGGGCTGGAGGGTATTACATTGAGATTTTATTGAGATTTCATTGAATGTTCATTTAAGCCACTGTCTTATTGGATTCGTGAGGTTTGGGATAAAACTTTTCATTGAAGGTTCAATGAACTATCATTGAAGCTCATTGAGGATGAAAGGGGCCAATTTTGAAGAGAGGATACTCGTTACAAAGCACAATTAGGGATCAGTTGGAGCAGGACTTCATCAAGTTTCGGGATCAGGAAGGGCTTAGCGACGCTGAAGCTACTCGCCAACTGTTGACCTTGGCACTGCGCATCAAGCTTAACGAGAGCGATGATGACAGGCCATCCAATCGTGAGCTGTTGGAGGAAACGTATCGTAGGGTGAGGCAGGTTCAGGGCGTTTTAAATTTGAACCTTGCTCATAGCTTCGACGGTGAACGTTATTATAAAAATAAAAGCGATTCTATCGAACAAAGAAAATCTAATACTGCCTTAGTCGATAAAGTTGTGGATGAATACCTTTCAGGCGAAAAAAAAGGGTAGCCATGGGCTACCCTTTCAGTTCTGATTATCGTTCCAGTTCTCTATCTATTTCTCTGTCTTCATAATCGGTGTCTCTATCTTTTTCTAGTGCGATAGATTCCTTTTGTTGACTTATGTTTCTGTCGTCGAAATAATCTAATGATTGACTGTCTTGCTCTTTTCTTTCATTTAATTCAAAGCTATCTAGTCGTTCCGACTGTTCATGTTTTATATCATCAGGAATTTCTTCTTCCGAGATGCTAGAAGCTCTATCCAGTTGCTTTATACACGATTCAATATCGCGATGCAGATCTTCTTCTGCAATAAAAGTAATGTCTCTTCCATTAAAGTTCTCCATAATTTTTTCAATGTTGTTCGGGTTCAACTCTTGATTGCCTTGACTCAAGACAATAATTACATTTTGCCGTAATTCATCGGTGGATAGATTTTGAATGTCATTCTTATGGTTGACATTAATAATGTCGATTTTGCTTTGAGTCTCTTCTCTAATTAAATAGGATTGCTCAATAGATGTGCTAATTATTGTTGCGTTTAACTGTTCACCTTCGTGGAATTTCGTAAATTGCTTCGATTTTGTTCCCAATACTCTTGGGTTAATATCGAGGGTATTATCTTTATTTCCGTTCAAGTCTAGATATGTGATTTCAACGGCTTTCGTTTCTCCATTTTTGTCGTGGATATTTGTCAGCATAGCAGGGTGAAGGGCTTTGTCTTCAGAAGAGTATACCGAGGGGTGATATTTAACATGCTCATTCTCAATGTTATTTATTCCCAACTTATTCAGATAAGACTGCGCTAAAGAGTTGTTGATTGGTTGACTCTGTTTTATATAATCCTTGGCTCTTTCTTCAAATTGTGCGATGTGTCTTGGCGTGGTCTTTATCAATTTATCGTGATTAGGGTTTTCTGATAATTGGTGTTTATTAGGCTCATTGATCATACTGTTTGCCATGTTCATCGCTTCCTTATATCCAATGTCTTTGTGACTCATTATGAGGTTAACGAGTGAGCCTTTTTCTCCCGTTGTGTAATCTTTGAAATAACCACGGTGGGAGCCCGTTAAACTTACTTTTATGGCCGATTGACCTATTCCGAAGGTCAGATAATCTCTATCCGACTTACTCATGTTTGGTGTCCCTAATAATGCTTTCGCTAGGCTCTCTGTATATTTAGGGAGGGTCTCATTAATATGGTTCTTGAATTTTTGATAATCAAAATCACCATTGGAGTTTTGAAAGCGCGTGTCCTCATGGGGCAGCGCATTGCGGTTAAAATACACGGTATTTGTGGGTGGCGTTTGCTCTATGGTTTCCAACGCGCTCGATTTATGGCTTTCTTTGGATAGCCAGGTTTTGACCAGGTGCTCAGTGTTATCGGTATAGAGACGTATGTGCTGGCTTGCACGGGTAACATCGATACCGGCACGTCTAAGATTGGTCAAACTCCCTTTACTCTTAATCGCAGTGATGACGTGTGGATAGGTTGACCCCTGGGCCATATCCGCTGTACGGCTATAGGCGTAATCCCAATGCCCATCTTGCAGGGTCGAAGGGTTGATAGTCAGGGTTTGGCCCGCCTGTGATTGTGCCAGGATGGCTTCGGAGGTTGCTTGGGTGATGCGGTATTCGACGTTCGCTTTGATATCACGTGTTTTATCGGTGAAGCGCGTTACGATCTTATCACCGGTTGAGAGTGGCTTTTCAGCCACGGAAAACAGAGTCGTAAACGTGTGGTCACGGTTTCGAGGCAAGAAAGTGGCCGTCTTACCCGTTTTCTCATTTTGCAGTGTCACGATGCCATGCTCTGAGTCAACACCGGTAATTGTCGCGTATTCCCCTGGCTTAGTACTTAATACTAAGCCTTTTTGATAAGGCATCATGGTGGAGAGCTCTTCGCCTGTTGCGCCCACGGAGCGAAGGCGTGTCGCCACGATGTTCTCTTTACCTAGCTCCCCGTTTTTGATGAGGCCACCGCGAATGTGCTGGGCAATCTCATCACGTTCAATGTTGGTGTAGGCGATGATAAGAGTATTGTCGCGCGTCTCTGGTGTCCGCTCTAAGTAATCTTTGGCCACAACGTAAGACAGTTTGGCAGTCGCTTCCAACTGCGCTTGGCGTTTATCTTTGGCATGCTCATCGAGTGTTGAAATAACGTGCTGGGTTTTTCCTTGAGTGTCGGGGGCCTGTTTCTGGAGCTTATCAAGCGCACTGTCTGGTTGCTTGTCAATGGTGTTTTGCGCCGCGTTGAGAAGTGTGTCGTTTTGCTGACGAACAATGTCGGTCATCTCTGCGCTATCGATTCGGCCTTGACTCATCGCTAGTTCAAATGGCTTACCGGCACTGAGTGACAGCAACTGTTCTTTGTCCCCTAAAAGAACGGCTTTGGATTGACTGGCCAGAATGAGATCGGTGAACTCTTTGGCCTGCTTATTGCTGACCATCGAGCTTTCATCTAAGAAGAAGAGGTTACCCTGGTAATCACTCGGTTGACGGTTTCCCTGGCGTAGTTCGGTTAATAAACTTTCTAAGGTCTGCGCTTTGACGCCCTTACTTTCTAGTTCTGATACGGCCGCGTGGGTTGGTGCTAGGCCAATGACCGTTTGTGCTTTCTCCTGGTTAACAGCTTTTACTGATTGAATAAGTTCAATATTGGATTCGAGCATGGTGGATTTACCCGTGCCCGCTAAGCCTTGAATAGCCACAAAACTGTCTTTTGTGGTTGAAATGAGCGTGACGCTGCTTTTTTGTCCCTCTGTGAGTCTGGGCTTTTCGGCAAGATACTGCTCAACCTGTTTTGCTGATGCAAAAGGCGTATGCTGGTGCTTACCTTGATCAATGTTCCTTAGGATGTGTTTTTCGATGTCTAGCGCGGTCTGCGTTGTCCATCGCGTGCCATCGCTATAATGCGCGGATAAGGTATCGCTGCGTTTGGCCAGCTCCGCCTCAATATGGGATTTACTGACCGATGTGCCGGCTTCTTCAAATGCGTAACGCACGGCCTCGATCACCAGCGCTTTTTGACTAAAGGCGGCTTCTCGCTCTGAGAGATGGTTAAGCGCAAAGCTCACGGCCTTTTCTATTATGGGAGTGCTTTGCTCTCGGGAGAGGGCGGACAGGGCCGCATTGACGTCCTGCTTGAGTTCGTTTGCAGTACGACCATTTAAATAGCGGTCGTTGACCGGGTTCGGTGTCATCACTCGCTCAATAGCTGACGGAGTGACCTGGGTTTTGCCGAGTGCATGATGCGCTTTCTCCATATTGTCGGTAAAGATATCGATGCGCCCGCTTTTTTCTGTCAGCTCTGTGAGCAGTGGTTTTGACAAAGTGAACGCTTTGGCTGAAAGCAAAGTATGCGATTTTGATTGGATATGACTGGCCGTATGGACGTAGTCGTAGTTCAGGGGGGCATCCTTGAGGGCGGTGAGGGGGAGGGTTTTTGTTTGGCCCTGATGGTCTAATGTGATGGTATCTTTATCGAGCGCTTTGACACGATAGCTTTGGTGTGCGGTTAGGCCGGCGGCTTTATGATGGCTAGCGGCTTTGATGCGTTCACCCACTGCAATATTCAAACTCTCAGGCTTAGTCAGTTGCATGTTTCTATTTTTAAACTCAGAGGTGGATGGATCAAAGTGAATGCTCTGCCCATCTTTTTGGCGAAGTGCGGTCATGGTATTGCTCTCTTTATCGATGCTGGCGATGACAAAGCGTTGGGGCTGCTTGTTATCCCATTGGGTGAGTATCATGCCTGGCTTGTAATGTTGAACGAGTGGTTGTTGCGCTTTAGAGAGAAAGTGAGGAACTTGAGTGAAGAGGGTGGTCTCGATGCGAGAAAGGGCGTGGGTGTTTTTTAGCTGCGTCCTTATAGCTTCGGTCAGACGCCGTTGTTCAACGCCAGAGGTGGCTAATACTTGAGTCTGATCCTTGTCTGTCAGGTCAGCATACACGCGAGCCAAGCGTTGCGTATCATTGTCATGAAGGTTCACTTGGCTGTCTTGGCTTTTCCCATTTATCCAGGTGTGACTCTCAACATGGCCCTTACGGTAGAGCTCGATGGCATTGTGCGCTTTAAAGCCTTGTCGGTTCGTAACGCGATTGAGCATCACCACTTTACTGTTCGATTGCTTGGCTTTTTCGGTGAGTCCCAGCAATTCATTGGCACTCAGTTTATTGGCTTCATCGATAAGCAATACGTCTTTGTTGGTCAGGGGTAAGTCACCGTTCAACAAGCTGTGCGTGGTATGACGATACTCCGAGCTGAACAGTTGGCTGACCCAGGCGCTTAAAGTGTGGCTTTTTCGTTGAACGCTTTCCATGCTGTTTTGTTTCTCCCTGGCGTTGGGTGAAACCAAGTGAACCCGTTTATGGCTATGGTTGCCGAGATTCAGTAAGTGCTGGGCCATCGGTTTTGAGTCGCCGTGAACGTTCACGATGTGAAATTGTTTGGTTGACTGGTACACATCGGTGAGAATTTGTTGTTGCTTGTGAGAAGCCTTGAGTTGATTGAGTACACTCGGATTCACGTGGGTTCTCATGTTGTGAGCACGGCCTAGAGTGGCATCCATAAGTGCGCGCTCATTATCGAGTAGGGCTTTTGATGTGTATTGACCTTTGTCTTGGAGCGCAATTAACTGGCCGCTTTTGATAAGCTCATCGGAGGCTTGCTTTAAATCTAGAGCATTCAATTGCGTGTTACCGACAGTGAAATCAGCGGCTGCGATCTCGATGATTTTTTCAATGTGCAAGGTGGTTTTATATTGTCCCAAATGTTCAACGGCGCGATGGATTGCTGCCTTGGCTTCTTGTGTTGATGGGCCGACACGTTCAGTTGAAGCACGCTTTGCCAGAGAAACTAACTGAGTAGGCTCATGCCCGTGCTCTTGGATCTTGGTTTGCCATTGGTGATTGAGTGTTTCATGACTGTGATAGGTTTTGGCTTTGCGTGTATCGAGTGCAGCCGTATCCCTTGCTGTTTGAGTATTACCGAAATCCAATGCTTTTTGGTCGATCTGCTTTTTTCTCGTGGAAAAGGCATCAATAAGGGATTCAGGTACGCCAACAACTTCAAACTGGCCATTTCCGACCCCACGCATACTGAAACCGAGGTTTTCTGCGCTTTTGGCAAGGTGGCTTTGGTACAGTGAGGTGTAATATTTTTGAAAGTTATAGATGCGTTCACCCGATCCATTAATCACCCCTCCTTTTTGCTTGAGGCACGATGATAACGCGCGTAAGTCTCCCTCTTGATCACGCGTCATATTGGCGGCGAGGGCGTGAGAGTGGAGCTGCATGTCATTTTCACGGCTGGTTTTATGGCGGATCACTGCAAACATCATGGCGTCCGTGTTTTCGTACTCCTGGACGCCTTTCTCATGGGTCACTTTCACTTGAGCAACGTCTTTCTCTATTTCTGTGAGCGCAAACTTGACTGCTTCGTTGTGAGCGTCAATCAATTGAGTCTCACCGCCCGCTAAAGCCAAGAGGCTGACGGACTTTGGTGCTGAAAAAGTCAGGTCGAACCCCGACTTATGATTGCTTCGTTTGCCCTTAATCGTTTCTTGGCCAAGATGGCCAGAAAGGACAGACTCTAAGGTCTCTTTTTCTACCGGCTTTCCCGCTAAATTGACCTCATCTGCCAATTTCCCATACCAAAAAGTGGTTTCAGGCTGGTCTGCCTCTTTTAGGTAATAATTATCACCGTCTCCTTTCTCAAGGGTGACGTCAGGAAGGTCTTTAGGATTTTCTTCGCCAAGGTAGTATTTTGCTGCGCCAGAGGCAGATTTGAGGGGGCTGATTGAAAGCATTGGATTTTCCTCAAGGAATGCCAAATACCGCTGGCAACGAGGTTGAGCGGTATTTGGTCGTTGGTAGTTTTTGTTGAAATAAGGTTGTATGTGAGTGATTGGATGATGTGGTTTTTTGAAAGACTGATTGAAACGATTTCTGAAGCACTATAACTAAATATATTGTTCTCAATGGAACTTGAAAAATACAGCTATAAGTGCAGTAAAATGAAACCACGCTGGCCTGCGGTGTCATTTTACTTGGTTACGCATGTGGATTTCTTGAGCTGATATTCAGCCTTGTTTTCGCCTCTTATAGCTAATAATAACGCTATCTAACCATTTCCACAGAGCACCGAATAAGAAGCTTCCCAAATAAAAGCTGAAAATTACAAACGCGAAAGAACCATCGGCAGCACTGGTGAATATAAAATCAATTATTTTTAAGATGCCGACATCGGCAATGATGATGAGAGAAAGAAGGAGGCACCCTACCCCCCCGTTCTTACAACGAAGATGTCAAAAAACTCATCAATTGCTCTGCGTAATGTAAGCTTAATGGATTTGTTTCTATCGTCTTTGGGCAGCAGAGGTGTACATGTCGTACACAAGGCATGAACAACGTCCACTTTCAGTGGTATAACACAAGATTCATCTTCAATTTTTTCGATATTCTGGGTGACTGTCATTCTTTCCTCACCAACAAGAATATCTCGCTTGCATTGGTCGCATTGACAAAATATTTGATTCATTGAATTTCCTTTTTATTTTGGGGGGAGTATTAGGGCACAGTGTATTGAAAGCAGCCCTAGGTATATCGGTGCTTATTGGCTTGCAGGTTGTGTGGCATGGAGAAGGACAACGCTAGTCAACCATTTCGCCTACTTCCATTTCAGGGGAGATGGCTTGCTCTTCAATGACACGTTGAGTTTGCTCTTGGTACTCATGATTGTCTCGATCCTTTGACTCGACCATCTCTTGCACGGTGTCACTTTGCATCGCTTCTCTCATTTGGCTAGCTTCATTCAACATTTCTTCTTTGGAATCAAACTTAGCTTGTTGTATATCCAGCAACGGTTGCTGCTCTTCTTTTGAGAGGTGAATACTAGGCGCGACGCTCTCATAATAGGTCGCTTGTGCGTAGGCTTCTTGCATTTGCTGTGACAATGTCACGCTTCTTTTGTTGAATGACGGACAAATGTCTTTCATAACATCGAACTCCAAGTCCAGTTTGGTGATGAGATCAACGCCTGGTGTGCGTAAGTAACATTGCAAATCGTCCAGGGCTTGTATCTCACTCGGGGATACCACAGGTCTTGTGACCGTTTGATGGCCCAGAGAGACGCCATCGCGCAACGTGTTTGCACCGTAAGAGACGTTTTCCTTGGAAATATCGACTTCTTGCTCACCCAAGTCCTTGGAAGAGATCTGTGCCATTTGTGCTGAGGGGGCGCGAAAGAAAAAGCGCGTGTTCAACAAATCAAACATCTCATCGGCGGCGTTCTTGCCGTAGGTCTTTACCAACTGCGCGTACGACTGGATACCAATCAAATAACACCCCCCGAATTTTCGAACTTCGGCAATAATGGAACCCAGCTCAGGGAGTTTATGAAGACTCGGCATCTCGTCCATTAATACCCAAATACGTCGGTCTTCATTGGGTTCAAGTCCCAGTATGGCGTTTGAGGCAATCGCCAACCACATCGAGATAAGTGGTCTCAGTGAAGCGTGCTGTTGGGCGTTGCTCGATAGGAATAAAAAGCCACTTTGCTCATCGTCTTGAACCCAATCGGTAATGGAAAAAGGCTTCTGCAGAACGGCTTCACGATCCTTATCATCCAGCCCATCCAGAAATCGCATACTTTTCATGTAGGTGGCCAACACTGACTTAATGGAAATGGCCGTTTTCTTGATGTCCTTTGAAGCTAGAGCGGCGGCTTCCGTCCCTTCCAAGAAGTTACCAAGCGTTTCCAGCTCACTGGTTAGAATTAAGCTCAGCAACCGAGCAGTGGTCGCGGGCTTGTTGTCCTGGCTCATACGAAACGCAGTGGAAGAGAAAATGGTACGCGCTGAGTCCACCCAAAACGGATCACCATCGCCATGTTGAGGAATGAGGGCCGCCGCCATGTTTTCAAAATCGGGCGCGTCTTTGGCGTCGCACCAAACGTTCCAGTTGGCGCAACGCGCATCAAACGGGTTTAAGATCACATCCGTATCAGGGCGGTAAAATTTACTGGTAAACACACACCCTTTGTCGTAGATGATGGCTTTATCCCCGCGTTCGCGTATCCAGCGCACCAATTTTCGGATCATCACCGATTTACCCGCGCCCGTAGTGCCATCGATGAGCAAGTGTTGAACCTCAAAGGATTGTTTAAGCAGTGCATGGCCATCAATTTTAAACTTTGAGATGGAGCCGTCGCCATACCCTCGTTTACGGTTGACTTTGGCACGTTTAATTTGTGTTTTAGAAAGCACGTCAGGGGCTACCAACCGAAAGCCGCGTACATGAAAGTCTTCACTTTGCTTTTCGCCTTGCTCTTTGAAAAACCGCTGCATCAAGTAAAAAATAAAGAAACCAATCAACATCGACAGTAAGTAGAACAGTTGGGCGTTTCGCCACACTTCAGCATGTATATCGAGTAATACCGTGTTTTCAAGCTGAGACGCTAAGCTGTCTTGGTAACGTTTTCCGTCCCAAATGGTAGTCACAACACTGTCTAAGGGTTTGCCTAGTTTCGCGTAAATGTAATTACGCCAATAATAGAACTCAGCCCAAAAAGCATGCTTAGGGGCGTTCCACCACGTCAGCATCAATGTCGACAACACCATACCCCAGCCAATGAACTTAATGAGGGTGTTATTGACTTGGAAAAACATTCGAATGGAATGAAAGGTAACTTGGCCACCTCGGGTAAAGTGGTTACTTTTCTTACGGGTACGCATGGGCGCTCCTTATTCATGATTGGATAAATAAAGGGGTAAAGAAATTGGACAGGGGAGAAACCATGATTTTCTAGCGTGTTCTGCTAGACTCAGTATTTCGCTGGGTTATTAGAACGGTTTCATGAGTAAAAATTTCAAACACTATCAAGCGCTTGATGAGTTAGTGACAAACGCGTTGCTTGCACTCTATTGCACGATGAGTCAGAAAGGTGGGTTCTGGACAACCCAACGCAGAAATGAACAGTTGGTCAAGTTCATCAAGCCCACACTGAAAAAAGTTCAGTTTGCTACGTGCAAAAATGAAATAAGAACGATGATGAGTATTGGCCGCCGCGCGACAGGCAACCTTGAGCAAAAGCTATGGGAAGTCAATGCTATGAACTTGACGTACCGAGCGAGGTTCACACCCGCCGATGAACTTTATATTATGTTGAACGCACTGTATGAGCAGCACCAATTCCCCTCAATGCTGGAAAACGCAGAAGAAGCGATGGAAATAGACACGCTTTACATGAAAGAGAAAAGCGTTGAAAACGGATTTGATGCCGACAATAACCAAATTAAGCCCTTAACGGTCGCGGTGAAAACGCAGCGTTTAGATACGCTCATTCAAGCCGTGCAAGCTAATGGGGTATATCGAGTCGACATCGACTCAGTGGATGAGCAGCAAGTGAATCACTTGTTGTTGCATCGCATTTCAAGCCCACCGGTTAATGAGGGGGTAACCCGCTCTCAGGCTCCTTCTCTCGATACAGCAAATAACCACGATGAGACGTTCGCTTAAGTAATCGGATGGCCTTAGCGTAAGTGGTTCGAAGGTAGCGCCAGTCGTTACCTTCGAGCATTTCCAACACCATGGGCTCATTGGGTGTGTATTTCATATTTTCTCCTTAATCTAAGCGGGCCCGCTTAAAAAGACTGACGCACTGCGTTTGTCGGGCGCGCCCCACCTCTACATGCCAGCATATAGCAGGTGTCGCGAGCCATGAATCAATCAACAGCGACACTGTTAGAGCTGCGATTCATACCCATAAAAAAACACGCCAAGTGGCGTGCTTTTTCATGAATTGATGGCGCAACGTTAGTAGTTAAAGCCCACCAATTGATGCGATGGTGGCACTTTGTCGTAACAAGGGTATTTCGTTTGTAGGCCGTATAAAATAAACCCCGTCACAGGTGCGAATGATGCAGCTCCGTTATAAGCACTAAAGCTATCTGGATTCGTTTCCACATCACGCTCAAGAGCTCCCCAGATGATGTTTTCAATAAACTCGGTCGGGTTTTTCGCGTTGTGACTGACCGTGCTCAAGCTGCCCCCTGGCGGGCAAAACCACGGCACCACGTTGGTTTGGATTTGTTGGTTGATGCTGCCGATGTGCGCCGACTGCATCCCCCACAAAAACGCTTTAAGCTGGGCGTGCTCTGGTGTGCCTGGCTTATCAAGGTAGCGAATGAAGTAAGAGAGGTTGTCGACTTGCTTCATCATTTTGATGTCTAGATAATGTAAATCATCTGACTCATACGTGGCGTTCAACTTGGTGACCAGCGCTTCCAATTTAGGACTCTTATGCCACGGCTGCGCCATCGCAGGCAAGCACACTAACACGCTCAGTAATCCCGTCATCATCCATTTCATGCTTCATTCCTACCTTTACCGAAGAGTGTTTATATTAACATAGTTTACTATGTGTTTAAATGCACAGTGCTGTATTTTTAACCATTACTTTTGGGGTGGTTGATACAAGGGGTAATTCGAGTTTGTGGTTCCGCCCACTCGCGCCGGTTGAGCCGGGCTAACCTCTTGCTCAACGTCCGTTTGTACAGGGCTACTTTCAGCCGTGGTTGGTGGAGAAATAGGCTTGACTTCATTTTGATAATGCCCCGCCGCAAGTAGACTGTTCATCTTCACATTCTGATAAGTGCTATCAACATACAGTTGCCCACTCTCATTGAGCTGAAACATCTCTGCGGCGACTTCATTGGTTTGGGTAAGCGCCTGGTCTGAGCCAGTATTGATTAACACGCTCTGCTCAGGCGTGAGGGACGGCGACGTACTTAAATCTTTCGGCTGATATTTCTCTTTGAGCGCATCCAAAGAGGCATTTGAGGTGTCGACCCCGTAGTGCTTTTGAAAATCGTCACTGTGCGAGTATTTGTCAAACCACTCTCGAACATCTTGCACGTCCTCTGGCTTATAGGCATTCATCAAGCGAGCAACGTCATTTGGATTCTTTACTGTGCCCTCCAAATACTGCTGGAAGCCCGTAATGGCGCTGGCACTGAAGTTCACGGTGTCGTTTTTCAGTCTCGATTGCATGTGACTGAGAGTGTCAACCTCGGCATTGGACTCATTGACCGCCGCGGCTGTTTGCTGAGTACGTTGGAAGTTCATTGCAAAGTCGTGCGCGTATTGCTCCACTTCACTGCGGTTTTCCTTGGCATCGAGCGTACGGCCTGCACGCTGCATTTCAGTGGCCCCCTCGTTGTATTGTTCTGTGGCTTGAGACAGCGCTTGTTTCTGCTCAGCGCTCATCTTACTGAACGATTCGCGGTCATCTTGACTCCAGTTGATCCCCGCTTTCGCGCTCATACCAAACAGCAAGTTCGCCCCTGGTGGCGTCCCCACTTCAACACCAGCATTGACTGCTGTTACGTACGCTTTTGCTTGGTCGTGACTCCAACCAGTGGTCTCCGACACGCTCTGAATAGCCGATTCCATTTTCGAATGCGATTGACTGATTTGACCTTCCGTCGACACGGATTGCCCATCCCCATAACTGCGATTTTTACTCCAATTGTCATTCCAGCGGTCACTTTGCGCAAAGCCCTTTGAAAAGCTGTCATTAAAACTGTTCATGTTTTGCGTTTGGGCGGTTTTCGCGTCCGTATATTGGTCGTTGACGCTGTTTTGTAACATGTTAGAGGCTTGCGCTTGCCACAACGGTTTGGACTCGGTTTCTTGCGCATCATACGTCCTGCGCCCGCCGTTGTTTTGGAAAGACTTAACGAGAGAGCCATCGTGTTGCTGAACGGTGGTCATGCCTGTTCTCAATAACGTGTTGTCATCAAACTTATTCGCAGACGTATTGTTGAAACTGTGGTTTTGCATCTGCAAGTTGCCAAAGTCTAAGTTACCGGTCGAAGAGGCCGCCGATACGCGCGCGTTGGTACTGTTTATCATGCCTGCTAATTGATAGTTCATGGCTTGCGCGGCGGCGACGCCCCCTTGCAAGATTTTTCCCGCTAAAACAGGAATGCTCATCATCAAAAAACCCGCCATGTAACCATAGCGCATGTGAAGTTCATCCAGGGCGTTGGCATTAGACAAGCTTAACCCTTGCATGGGATTAGCCGTGGCACTTGAATGCGCTTCCAGTGTCCAAGTCATAATGGCATTAAGAAGGGCGAATAACGAAGGCCAAGTGGCGAGGTAAGCAAACGTTTTGATGTAGTTGGTCAGCACCATCTTAGTGAATGCCGGTATCACAGCCACGGCCGCGACCATAAAGCCCAGGCAACTGAACAAAGTGAATAACATCGTGTGCATCATCGGGATGAACTCTCTCGCCTGCATCCCCAAGGTCGCCCACATCGAAGTTTGTTGCATTTTATTCGAGGTGTAAGCGTAGTTCATGGCACTGGCTGATGGGTCCATGGTATTGATGCTGTAACGCGTGGCATTAATGGCCATGTTGTGTTTGAGCACGTTCACGGCGTTATCGCTGACTTTGATGAACTTTTGATAGCTGTTCGATAAAGAATTTTGAATGTGCGACTTGTACATCAAAGCCTTTTCTCCGTGTAAGTACGTAGCAATCAAATCCAACTCATCCGCCGCTGAGACGTTAAACCCATCTTTGAGTTCTGGGTAGACCTCTTGACACGTTTTGAAGGTTTGATTGACATCATTCAGAATCACCCCGCGAAGTGGGCTCATGGTTTGACCATCAAAGAACGCAAACACATCTTTGGCGTTCATCAACGCATTCCAGGTGTACTTTTTGTTGATTTGTATGTCACCGACCACACAGTTTTGAAAAAAGTCATTCCATAAGCGGCGAAGCTCAATGTCTTTTAAGTCGCTTTGACGAGACAGTTGATACAGCTCGGAGCCAAACATCATCCCTGTACGGCCATAGCGCTCATCGTCGGTGGTGGTAAAGATGGATTCAATCGCATCGGCGCTGCCTACCATCATTGACGAGAAAAACCAAGTCGGCAACGCGACCAGGTAAGGCACATTGCCCACTGAATACGCTGAAGAAGGTTCGGTTTTATCGATGACCTGCATGGTCACCGTTTGTTTTATCAGCATTGAAGGAACGAGGGTAAATACGATGGCCCAAACGTAGATGTGTTTAGGGTTACGCGATGCAACAAAATAAGCGTAGGTCATGGCCGCGCCAATCATGGTGCTTATTGACATCAACGATGCAAAGGATTGACTGGAAAAAAAAGTGGCAATCGCATTCAGCGCCTTGGTTATCGCGGCGCCTTGTGTATACGTGTAATATTCGAGTGTCACGTTAGCCCCCGAAAGATAGGTTTTGTAAAAGTTGCTTATTGACCTTGCTCATGGCGTCCGAATCATTGTCTTTATATGCCTGATTCAATTGCTCTTGCGTCAGAATGACGCGTTTTGCTTTGTCTGCTAAGCCGTTGGTGAAGGTACGGGCTCGATCAATGTCGGTCATGATGATTGCAATGTCTTTACTGTCCACTTTGGTGTGAGTGAGCGATGTGGTGACAACGGTCAGCATGTTTCTGAGGTAACGAGCCAGTAGTTCAATGGCAATGACGCGGGCATACGCCGAAAAATTGGGGTAGCTGTTGTTTCTGACTGAGCTGATGAACACCGCCAGCACCGGCGTTTCCGTGTATTCCAAAAAGCTTTTCTGTGCATCGGTCAATCCCGTGTCATTGGCGACGCTCATGTACAGCGTTTCCAGTGTCTTGCGTATACGAATCTCTAACGCTTTGTCATTCGCAAGCGTCAGTTCCTTTTTTCTAGGCGCTAAACATGCTTTCTTCCCCGTATTATCACACTTGTAATACTCAATCTTGCCGCCCTTTAGCATGGCGTCGACCAGGTTATTATTGTCCGTCAAAAGCGAGGCGTAATAGGCAGGCACTCCCGCTGCATCATAAATGTAGGTGCCCGACATGCTCATTAAGAACTCGGCCAACGCGGTGTCACTGGCCAACCAGCTATTTTTAAGGGTCGCAGACCACACGATGTTATGGCTAACTTTGGCAATCTCATCCAATCCCTTCGAATCGTCCTGGCGCGCCGCTGTGACTTGCGCATTGGTTTGCCCGCCAGGGCCGCATTCCACTTGCGCGCTCACCCAATCATCAAACGCATTATTTTGTGTACCGATGGTTTGGCAAACGTGTTGCTTAGCCTTCTGCCCCCCAAATGTTCCCATGAGCGCTGAGACACCGGCTTGAGCAACCTCACAAGATGTCATGGATTGGTTAAGATATTTATCTGCAATGGCTTGCAAATTATCGCGAATTTGTTTTATCTGTGCCCCCCAAATTTGTAGAGCTAAATCTACCGCAAAAGTGGGAGCATTTTGGATAACACCTTTGCCAAATTGGATAAGTCGGTCATCGCTAATATGAGAAAACGATCCCGCAAAAGCATCTATGCCACCACAACCCGCAGACACATCAGGTAAAACAATGCTCATGAGTTGCGCGCTCACAATCGGGGTGCGCGCCGACAACGAGCCACCATTGTAATAGTTGGCCGCTTGCCCCTTATAAGAACTCGGGTTGGTAACGTTATTGTTGTAGCCCAACCCATTGAAGAAATTATTGAGTGAGCCGCTCAGACCGCCAGCCTGAGCGGTATGGCACAATAAGCCGCAAAGTACGACGCCGATCACTCGGCCTTTTAATGAAACGGAGAGTGTATTCACTGTATGGCCTCCAATACTTCAGGGTCACTTAGAATGCGGCGAACACTGCTTTCCAGTTGGTTAGCGGTGACATCTCCGACCGACACGCGCACAAATTTCTGAGAATTCACGTTAATCAAAAAGGTGGCAGGGACGGTGATACTGCGGGGGTTTTCAAAAAACATTTGGCTTATCTCTGGCGTCGCTGGTATCGGTACTGGGTAGTGGGGGATGGATTGGCCATCAAGTGAAAATGCGTAGGTTTGCAGTTGCTGTCGCTCTGTGACGTTTTTTATTTTGGGAGCAAAACGGTGACAGTAAGGACAGTCACTTCGGAAAAAGAACACCATGGCATAATCATCATTCGTCGCCGCCTGGAGTGGTGTAAAGGAAGACATCAACAAAAAGAAAACAGTAATAGTACGTAGGAGCATGATAAGCCTCTTCGGTTTGGGTCTTTGCTATGTCAAGGCAAAGAGAAGTATGCAGTAGTGGCCAGTACACCCAATCCGGTGTCGTTGTAACTGGCCAAGAAAGTGGAGGAGGTTAAAAATCAGGGGATTGGTAGTCGTTGGCCACGTTGTAAAAGCGACCTAGCAGGGCCGTTTGCGAAATAAAACCATAAGCAAGAGGCTTCATCTCCCCAGTATTTGGGTTTACCAAGATAAGGGCGGGGGCATAGGGCACGTCGACCTTGCTATCGTTATGACGATTATCCCGAATACCAGTCACAAACGTTTGATCTCGTGATAGTCCCAAGATTTCAAACTCGTAAGTATCGGCAAAGCTTTGCAACGATGGCGCAAGCTCTTGCGTTAGCGCATCTTTGCCGTCATAGACAAAGAAAAAGCCCCAGCCTTCATCGCGCATTTGCACCACAGCATCGATTTTTTTATCCCGTTCGATTTTGTAGTAGGTTTTGCGTGCCGCAGACTCGGTCGGTCTATCCTTCAAATAAGACAATTCAGGGTGTTTCAGCAGTACCTTTTTAAAGGTCATACCCGTTTCACTGGTGCGCTCACCGATGAACTGGTGAAGCTGCATGACCGTTTTGAGTTTTTCTTCATCCTTAGAATGAATCGTCGCATCAGTCAGGGCTTCATTGTAGACCTCGTGAAACCATTCCATTTGTTCCGTCGCGCTCATAACACGAGTTGTTGTATTCGGTGGCAGGGGCTTGGGTGCTGCCTTTTCTTTGGGTTTGGATGTCGGCTCGTTGTACCACTTCCAACCTTTGGGAGTGGGGGTTGCCATGGCGTGTTTTGGGCTGGCCACCGCCGCCATTAAGGCGGCGGACAGCAGAGCCAAAGTGACAGTACGTATCACGTTATTGACCTCCTAAAGCACTGGACAATCGATTCTGAATTTCTTGTCCTGACGGTAGGTTAGTGTTGCTGTGCATTTCACCGAAGAAGTCTGAAAAGTCGATATCTTCAAAGTTAATTTGCTGCATTTGCTCAGGGGTGATGGCCCCACAGACTGGGTTTCTGGCGGTGCCGAGGCTCAGACCTAGCTGGTTTTGAACGCCTTGTTCTTGGATGATGCGCGCCAAGAGGTTATCGAAAACGCAGTAGGCTTTCTTCTTACGGATGCACTTTCCCAGAACCTTTTTCGCGCAATAACTGCCCAAATAAATAGTCAGCTTTTTCTCTTTGGCTTGGCCTAACGCCTTTTCATCATCGCTGCACTGCGCCAATCCTGCGTCGGTGCCCCAACCGCCGTTTTTGCAACAATCCGCAAATCCGCCCATTTTTTTCGAGCATTTTTGACCTTGGCCAGAAAAGATTAAAGGGGGGTCGCCCAGACCTTCAGCAGCTTTGGCTAAGGCGGCGAGCGCGGCGGCGGATTCATTAAAGTCATCGGACGGAGTTGGCATCTCGCCGTAGCAATCGCCATCAAGACAAAAGCTTTCTTCACCACATATCAAGTCTGTCGAACTGCAACGCTGTTGAGGGCAGGACTTATCCAGCTCTTCTTCAATGCAGACGCCTTTTTGTTGAGCGCTGCAATGGGTGGCGGTGGTGGTGCAATCGGCAGGCAACGTATTACATGTGTTCGGTCGAGTGCATCGATGATTGACTTGATATTTCCAGCAATTGAGTGTGGTCGGTATACCGTTGATGTAACGGGTGGCTCTGCCTTCAATACAACGCTCAGAGGTCACAGCACACTCGCTTAAAAGAGTGCAGTGGGTTTTCCAAGACACTATATTTTTTATGCAGTTACCGCCAGATACTGTGTAGCCGCTAGGGCACTGCGTTTCACGCCTGCAAATTTCATATTGGTCAGACGCTATACCAAAGCCAGACATGCGAAATTTACCTCTTGTATAAAATATATTGGGACTGTCTTCATTTGAAACGATTCCTTTCCATCTCATCCCTGGCGGAGACGAATCGATCCATACATAATAATAAAAGTCCCAGCGGCAAACTTTAGATACTGTTGCGCTTGTAGTTTGCACCGAGAATTGAGGCACTTTTGTACACGGCACATTGTTGTTGGTCGGTTGACGGCAGAGTTTAGGGATGTAGTCGATGGTGCAGTTCGTTCCATTGTTACAATCCACGTACTGATTGGAAATGCCGTGGGTGATTTCATAGGCGTTGTCTTGAGCGATAAGCGCAAATTCATACGCCGGATCACTACTAACATTTGGTCTGCCTTTATCAAAGCTCCCTTGCACTGCGTTCGCATGCTCATTGGAAAGGAATTGAGTTTGTTTTTCCGTGTCCATGTTGCCATCATTGAGCTGGGCTTCATTAGGGTTACGCACTTGTTCTTTGCATGCATCGTCGGCGCAGTAGTCGTCAACATTGAGGTTGTCTTTAGCGCGGCCTGGTATGCTTTGCTGGGCTCCCTGTGCCCAGCCGACGTTATCGTAGTACGTGTCACCCTGGCCAGCCAATACCTGACAGGTTGAGATGAGACACAATAGAGTGAGAAGTCGTTTCATTGATGCCTCCTTAACACCTCTTCAACCACATCTGGGTTGTCGCCTTGAGTCAGCTGATTGAGCGCATCGGGGATAGAGAGGTTGCCTTTAATCAGGTCATAATCACTTTCTTCACAAGCTTGTTTAGGTAAGCAGCGCCCAGATTTCACAGCCACAAACGAGGGAACATCTGTGATGCCAAAAGTTCGAAACCATTCAGGATTAATGGCAAACCCGCTTTGGATCGGTTTATCGGGCTGGCGGGTTTTTAACAACGATTGAATACGTCTTGCGGTGGCAGGAAAGCCCGCAGGCAAGACACCACGTATCACAAGCGGCACTTGCCACTGTTCACTTTGTTTCAAAAGCGCACGCAACGTCGCATCTGGCATCGTGAGTGAAACAAACACCATGACCCCAGTTGGTGCCGCTTTCGGGTTTTGTGTCGGTTTCGGTATATCGATGGCTCGTTCAAGATGTTGGGGCTTCATTTTTTCTTGCCAAAAAAGAGCCATCTCTTTCGCCTCTAAGGCAAAGTCATCACTGGCTTGGTGTTGAGATTCAATGATGCGCGCCGTCTCTTCTGGCATTGGCGCTTGTAGCATCGTGTTTTCGAGCTCCATAAATGCTTGGAGTTCTTCTTGGGTATAACCGTGACAGAGCGCCGATGCGCTCAAAGCGGACATCGCGATAAGGAATTTCAAGGGACACATAAAGACCTCAAATGAATAAAAGCTCCACGCAAGCGTGGTACTCCTTTTGTCAGGGCAGGCAAGCCTACCCAGCCAAAAGCGAGCTCAGGTTAAAGAAAAACACAATTTCGTTTTCGCCACTGGACGTAACCAAAATTATCCCCTGTCGTAGGATTATCGTGGCCCATCTCCCAGATTGCGGTGGTTGTTGTGTAGGGATGGCACCACCCCGCGTCGGTAATAGGCGCACTCATCTGATAGCGATAACGGGATTTAGGTAAAATTGGCGTGGGGTGCTGATAACAAATAGCACCATCCTCACCGCGCGTTTCCATCACCATGCCTTGACGGTGAAGCTTGTAATTCAAACGCTCCATGATGAGCGTGCCCGCTTGTATCGGTGTGTCTCGATAATTGGTGTTGCCCGTCAGAGGGTACGCACTGCCTTGTGAGCCTAAGCACCAAAACAAAAAGTCAAACGGTAAGCTCACATTGGCCGATGTGGCAATCGATTCTGGAATGCACGCGAGTTGTGCGATGGGGTTACCAAACAAAATCGCTTCGGGGTTGAGGATGAAGGCCAACTCATCATCGTTCCACAAAGGATCAATTTCTGTCATGTAGGCCACGTCAAAATTATCCGTGGCCATGCATGCTGCGGATTGCATCAATTGCAGCCAATAGATGAGTGGGTATTTGTACCAGTGCGCGTGGTAAAAGCCACCATCACTGGAATCGGAATCACGCGAAGTGCTGCGACCGCCTATGCGCTGCATATTAGCGCCTGCAAGCTTCATCCCCATGTTGACCATACAATAGGGTACTCGCGTCACGTCCGTTAACGCGTACGGCTCCCAATAGCCAATATTCAAACCAATTTGCATGAATATAGGTGGCGGCTTAGGACAAAAGGAGATCGGCATCGAAGGGTTGTTTGTATCGGGGTAGACCGAGGGAATGAGCGGAACAGAGCCCAAGGTCATCGGAAAAAGACAGCTCCAACACACATCTGTTATAGGATTGATAAAGCGACTCACACAAGCAGGGCCGCCAGCGTGAGTCGATGAGCTAACCAGCAGCGCACCCACTAAGCCGATGCATTGCAATAGCCGGGAAAACGTCATGGCGCACCTCCTAAGGCAACATTTTGTACATCAAACTCTTCAACCCGCCAAGCATGGCCAGATTGCTCCACCAAACTCGGCACCGATTGAATGTGTAATTTTTCACTCATCATCCCTTGTTGATCGAAGTAGATTGGCGCATTCAAGTGCTCAGCCACTTGGTTTGGGCTTCCGCCGGTTAAAATGTAGCGAAGCGGTTTGTCGTGTTTCAAACCGGTAACGAACGCCAATTGCTTCGCATCTCTGGCATCAAAGAACACCAACGCTTTAGTGTATTCAAATTGCGGTAAGCGAGCTTGCGTCGGCCAGGTTCGGGTATCAAAAGGATTAACTCGCGTGCCCGCTTTAGCAAACACGCGGCCTTGAGCATCCGTTAAATCTTTGGGTATGGTAATGCTGGGGTCGACAAGAAAAGTTTTGGGTTGGGTGGTGGTGCTCAGCGCTAAGGGCGGTGGCGTTTCGACACTTCGTTTAACTTGCGCTTCAAACTCGGCCTGCATTTGCTCAAGCTTACCGTTTTGTTCAAACTGCTTTAGGCGCGTTTCAATCCAAGTCAACATGTCGATTTCGCCAATAGGGAACGTTGGCCCCATTCGCCCCAAGTCTTTTGCGCCTGCCGTCATAGACAGCAGCAGCGCCACCCCGATGAGCGTATAGCGCATTGGGACTCCTATTGAGTGTAACGTTCAACAATCGCACGTTGAATGTGGGTGGTAATGTCTGGTGTACCTTCCATCACCGCCGCACTCACCAGCACGACCTGGCCGTGTTGCATCGAGTATTTCACCACCTCTTCATTCATAATGGCGGCGAAATCCGCCATTTTTTTCGACTGCTCGTCGACGGAAAATGAGGATTTAAGTAACTCGCGATGATATTGCTCAACGGTACTTTTAACGTCCATACTGACGACAGTCGGCGGCGATTCAATCACCATTGAGGTCGCCACCGAAGCGGCCACACTCAAGCATGTGGCCAACAGTAAAGTGAGGTATTCAAGCTTCATGAATGTTCCCTTGAGTTTGTTGTTGCAGAGCGTGTTGGTAGTCTTCAATTTCTTGACCGTAAAAATGCTGCGCGGTCGCCTCAATCGCTTCGATGCTCGGCATACCTTGCTTAACCAGGTTTTCACAGTATTCAAATTCGCTGGCTTCGGTGCTATAGCAAGCGCGAGTGAAGGGATCGGAAAAGACGCGATGATAGGTCGTGTGGCCACCCGCTTTGATGCGAACGCAGCTATAACCCGCGTCGCCTGCCCGTGGAAAGCTTTTGATGACCCCTTGCTCCATTTCATTGAACGCTTTTGGGTTGTCTTGCAAAAACTTTTCAAACCCTTCACCCTGGCGCAGCGTAATGTGAATGTCCGAGTTATCGTAGGAGGCCCGCGCTTCTTCGTTAACAAAGAAATCGGCAATGCCCTGCGTCACGGTACAAAACGATCCTCCGAACTTTCGAGCCGTGCGATAGCCGGTGTTGATGAAACTACGCGTTTGCGCGTTCGTACCTGACATCAAGCTCCAAGCCTCTTCAATAATGCACATCTTAGGCGTTGAACGAGATCCTGATAGGTACATCTGCTGGTTTATCGAGACGATAAGCGCAAAGACAACCGGTCGTAGGACATCATCAGGAAACCCTTCCAACTCAAGCGTGGTGATGTCAACATTCGGATCGAGCATCGACGGTTTGTTGAAGGTGTCGCCGTAAATCCCTTCAGCGCAGTATTTATTCAACTGGACAGCGATATCGCGAATGCGGCGGTCATCATTATGCTCTTTGGCCAAAGCGAACAACTCCGTCTGGACATCATCGACGCGCGTAGTGGTGTTATGTGCTTCCCAGGCCCGTAAAATAGCATCCCCAAGCACCGCCATTTGATACCCTTCCAGTTCTGAGTGTGGCGAGGCGATGGTTGCAAACAGCGCGGTGATGTTACTGAGGGCTTCTTTCATCGGATCGACACTCTCCCCCTCCCCACGCTCATGATGGGCGCTCTTTTGCACTTGTTCGAGGTGCGTAAAAGGATTGAGGAATATGTTGCTGTGGTTTAAGTAAGAGCCCCCCAACATCAGCGTGAGCTTTTTGTAACTGTCTCCTTTATCCAAAATCCAACACTTGCCACCTTTGGCGTACACGCTACGCACCAAGCCTTGAGTAAAGAAACTTTTTCCCGCCCCAGAGCCGCCGGTAAGCGCGATGTTTTTGTTATCACTGCCACAATGAAACGGATCGAAAAAAGAAACTTGGCCACGCATGGTCGGCAGTAACATACCACTGACTAAGCGTTTAAAATCCAATACCATCGGGAAGAAATTGACCACATTGGCACTTTTCAACGTTCGAACGCGGCCAGCTCGGCCACAGTCTTCCCAAATGCCCTCGCTCATCATAAATGGCAGCGTACAGAGCAAGCTTTGGCTCTGCATCATCACCTGCTCTTTAATGTCGAGTCCTGTAGCGGAAAACGCTTCTTTAGCTGACTGCACATCGTGGCGTTGTTGTGCTTTCGTTGTGAATAAAGTCAGGTTCAATACCATCGAACACACCGTCGTCGCTTTATCCGCTAACCCCTTTTGCAGAGCCGTACGCTCTTCAAGCTCTTCGCCTGCCGTTGGCGAGAACATGGCCATGGGGGAGGCCAGTGTTTTCGTCAAATCACTGATTTTTTTGTTGTTCTCATGTTCAAAGTTCCCCGTCACGTTGTGACGAAAACTCAGGGACAACACATGAGGGCACGTCACCATCCGTGAAATATTACGAATCGATGCAAACGCTTCAGGCAAGGCGTACAACCGAAAGTCAGTCGGGGCGCGAGAAAGGCCCATACTCACAATACGACCACGAGTTTCTTGGCCCAAAGTATTCGTGTGACGCGTAGCGATGTGGTCCCGCTTGATGATCATTTCAGTGTCAGGGGAGAGCACTTGGCGGTTAATGGGATCGAAAGGGTTGTAATCACGCGCGAGCGGTCTGTCTTGTTTGGCATCAAAATTCAAGAGATCGCCCGTAAAGGTGATCAAGCCTTGTGGATCAATGCGTTCTGTTTCGACCCCCAGTTGGAGCAATGCCGTTTCCATGGCCGCTCGCACATCGTCCAACTTTTCAGTCTTCTTTTCTATCGTAGACACAAAGAAATACGCGTCGTAATCTCGTAAATCAAACTTGTGACGCTGACGATGAAAGAAGCCATGGGTTGCAGAGAAGCCCGCATAACGCACTTCCTCTTCGGCTAAACGCTGACAAATACCGCCGCGCTTGGCCATGATATCTCCGTTGGCTTCCAAGTAATGCGCCACACGGTTGTGGCCAAACATCGACAGTTGGTAATCCCATTTATCCCCTTGCGGAAAATCCATGACCATTTTGTTGAGTGAGACTACCAGTTCATCGTTGGCCCCGCCTAGCACCGAGAGCTTCAGTGCAAACCCTTTTGATTTACGGTTATGGAAGAGCTGCGTTTCTGTATCAAACTCTCGATAAGGCAGCTCATGATGAAAATGATTTTGGTGACGATTGGCATCGTCTACTAAGTGTCTAAGCCCCAACGAATTAGGGCGCTTTTTCAAATTGAGCATGTTTAATCCTTCCAAATCGCGGTTGCCGGTCGCCCAGACCAGCGACTGTCATCGAGGACAATGTAAATATCGGTGGTATCGACGTAATGACCTTGCGAATCTTTAAATGGAAAAATGGTGACCTTTCTTACTTCATCATCGGTACGTGACGGAACACCATGACGGTCTCGACGTGGCAACGTCATAAAGACGTTCTCAGGAGCCGTTTTGACTTTGCCAGGCGTTGGGATACCGTTAGGGTGGCGTCGAATTTCATCCATGGTGGTACAGCCAGGAACACCGCCGACTTTAGAGCAACTGAAATCTTCCCCTAACCCCGCCGCGCAGCCGCCCAGCAGTAGAGGAAGAAGGACAAAAACTTTATGCATGATATTTCCTTACGGTTGACCGAACGGAGAGCGTGGCACTTGAATGCCTTTCGATTGAATTTGATTGGCTAATGGATTTTGGGTCACGCTGCTGATGACCTCCATGACTTGGTTGGATTGGGAAGCGTTGTCCTCTTTTTGAGATTGCTCGTACTCAGCGGCCTCCAATGGATCGAGAGGAAACCCCTCTAAGAACACAATGTTCACCATCGAGCCTGGGTTGATTTCCACAATCGGGTGGTACATTTCAGCAAGGCCAATGTAATAATCCGCGAGCTTCGCCCCCACGGACGCCGTAGCATTACCCAATAAGTTCAAGCCAAAATCTTCGCCAGAAACGCTGCTTGTTGTTCCCAGAGCAGACGTAGAGGTCGTTTGGGATGCGCCCTTACCCGCTTCTCCAAGTCCCGTTAAAATTCCAGATATCCCAGCCATTTGAACCACCTTGCCATTTTTTAAGATGGTGGTACCTCGAATGCCATTGCGTCCAAAGTTAAAGGCCGTGCCTTTCACCGGGACGTCTAGAATCTCATCATTCTCTAAAATGCAACTGAGACGATTGGTACGTACGATCCCACGAGATGAAGAAATTTCACCATACACGGCTCCCGTGACGGTGCAGTCTTTAAGTTTGGATGGCTTACCGTTTGGCAGCACACCTTGGTTCATGGTTTGAAATACGATAGGCGTGGTATCGCCTTGCCCCATGACCCCTGCATTGGCGTCGGCACCGCCGGTCACAAGGGCGGTCACGAACGTCCCCGTTGGCACAAAGTTGTCCGTCGTACGGCGCGCTTGCTCTTCATCTTCTGCCCAGGTGAAATCGGTACTGTCAAACTGACTGTTGACAAAGGAACGTTGCTGACGAGGTTGGTAGGACATGGTATCAATGTCAGGGTTGTTATCCGACGAGATACTTGGACGTGGAGGTAACTTAGCTTGACCAAACACCTCATCGCCTCCGACCATGGCAAGACGCTCTTGCTCCGAATCAAATGGGTAGTCCGTATCCATTGGTGAAGCGGTATGGGCTTTCATCTCTTCGATTGTACGTTGCAGACCGTCCACCTTGTCCTGCATTTCAATTCTGACCTGATCCTCAACCAAAGTGGCGGTGTCCGTTTTGGCAACCTCTATGCGGCGCTGTGTCTCCGCTTCGAGCGCCGTCATATCTTCCTGAAACTCCCGCATCTGCTTCTGTAACGTAGCGATCAGCAGTTGTTGCTGAGACAGAGCCGATTGGTTGTCTTTTTCGGTGAAGCCTTGATCGACAATCGCTCCGAACTCGACAGGCTCTACCTGTTCAACATCATCAACGGGTTTGGGACGGGCATACATCCACACGCCCATCACGATGAGACAAAGCACCGATACAGCGACCGTCGTGATGCGTTTGTTGCGCTGTGCTGTGTCATCATTGATCACACCACCTTGGTCAAAATCGCCCTCGCGGTCAGTAAAATAACGCTCTTTTAATTTATCGAACATCACTGACCCCTCCGCCCGTAACTAAGTACAAATGAGTACTTTCATTGGGCCCAAGTGTTAAACGGTCTAACGCAGCGCTTCGCGCCGAGTAGCTGTAAAATTGTGCAGTTGTCAGCGTGACATTGTCACCAGAATGGTTTCGCACCTCATAAATGATCCCTGAGTAATCATCCCCCACAAACACCACTTGTGGGATGAGGGGTAAATCCCCCTTAACGGGTGGCAACGTCTTGGGATCAACAGGGTGCACCGAAAATCCCGATATCGGCGTGGAGTCACGTTGGTAGTGCATCATTTTTTTGGTAAATTCGGCCAAAGAGGTCGGGTAGTCAAATCCTCGGTCAAAGACCGACGCTTGTTCACGGGCAGCATCGGATGGAACGAACTCTGTCACCACAGACGGGGTCGCCTTCGGGTTAACAAACAACGAGAAAACGCGCCCTTTTAAAGTGGTCACGTGAACGTTGAACGGAAGCTGAATATTGACTTTCAGCGAGACTGAACCCGTTTTGTCTTTCTGATTGGCAGAGGACGTACAAAAGCCGCTGGGGCAGGTGATGTTTACAATTTTATCGCCCTTGACGAGCAATCGGTTGATATTAAGAGAGGACAGCGTGACCGGTATGGTATCACCATCCGTGAAGTCCAGTTGACGCTTGGCAACATTCTCTGCTGCCGCTACTGGGCTCAAAAATGCCATGAGTAACGCCACCATTTTTAAAGAATACTTCACTCTTTGACTCCTTCTTTTTTGATACCGACCAGTTCCAAAATCCCGTTGGGATACGCCATTTGAACCACGTAAGTCACAGGCTCAGGCTCTAAAGCTCGATCACCCACACTCTTATGGAGCATGCCCGATTGTTTAAATTGCATGGAATCCAACGCCACTAAGGTGCCGTCCTTATCGGCCACGAAACGACTGGATATGTTGCTGTCCATGATTTGCTGCGCGTCGGAGATCAACGTCGGTTGAACAGACGGCCAATAGTCCGGCGGTACATAGTTGAGTAACAATCCATACTGACGAGTCACATTGGCCGGAGTGATGTCGTACTTCAGGTGGAGAAAGTAGCTGCCCATCAAAGTTAAATACGCCTCATCAACATCGCCACTGGACACGGAAAAAGCTTTAGACATCGTGGGGGGAACCAGCGTCCGACTGGCTTTAGAAGACTGGTAAGCGAGTGCGCCACCTAAACCTATACATGTGACGCTGGCCGTGAGAAAACCCACGGCCAAAAACACATTAAGCAACTTACTCATTGCTAACATGTCTTTCTTATTTGAAATTTCCATACGGCTCCTTATGACAACCAGTAGCGCTTAATGGCAGGGGGGGTATGTTTGAAAATCCGTTGATTTATCGCCGCACTGCCCCACCAGTAAGTAGCGTAGGCGACGATGTGTTCACCATATTGCGTCTTTAAATACCGAAGCCCCATGAACCAGCAGGCCGCAAGAACAAAACCAATGCCGTAATGCTTGGCAAAAAAGCCGAGCGCAAAAATGCCCATTGCGGGTAACACTTCTTCACGAGGCAGGCCAAACGAACGCTTAGGGGAGTTGAGGTACTTAGGGATCGCATAATATTGGGCTTTATTCTCCATAGCATCGCCGCCTGAACGTTAAGCTAAACCAACGATTGGTTTCGCCAGCTCCCAAAAAATCATGCCGCCGACGAAGCCGCCAACCGCGCCGAACCAGTTACGCGATGTAATACCAACCACCGCAGCACTGAGAGCAGAAAAACCTAACATTGCCGTTTCCACCCCCGAGCCGTCACCGGCGTTCTTTTTCACCATATCTTTGCCCGAGGCGAATAGATCCGTGGCTGTGCTTGTAGCGAGTGCGGGTTCAGAAAGGACAACCGCTGCAACTGCTGCAATCGTGAGCAATGGAAGGGCTTGACGTTTGTTTGACGAAGTAGTTTTGACTTGCATGTGCAAAGTTCCTTATTTTCTTAGTAAAATTGCCCGGTTTAGGCATTGAGAGCCAAATGTGGCTCATTCGAATGCGCTCAACTCACTGCGTGGGTTAAGTGCAAAAGATGGATAAGTGATGAAAAGAGCGCGTTACGACGGGTACGGCGCGTGGTATGCGTTATGTACGTGCTTACGTTTGAAGAAATATGTCCAGGAAGATTCGGATAACGTTCTCATTTGTTCAGCGCGGAGGTAGCGCTTCATTGCACGTTTTGATTTCGGGGATTGACTGATGTCGCATACGGGTATCTTCAGACCCTGTGCTCTAAGAGTTGGATTGTGGATCGTTAAGACTTGAAACTCTTGTGCTGAGATGGAGGTGATGGGATCAGGAGATTCCACTAGAGCCGCAAAAAGAGTTTGGCCATCAACTTGGCCACAAGATTTGATCCGCTTAATTGATATTTCTTGATTGATGGGTCCAGCAAACGAATGAAGGTCGGGATTTCGCGTGGCCGCAAATATTATCGCCAGCATAAAGCACTCCTTTTGTTGGGTTTCCTTTGGCTTCTTTAAAAAAAGACAAAGGAAAGCACACTGATTCAGTGTGCTCCCTCGCAATCTAGGCTTATTAGTCCCTGCGAAAGGGCTAAAAATGGACACATTCCCGACCCTGACAGTATCGGCCTACGCTTGTCCGTTCCATTTTTCAGGTTAGCGTACACATGCTCTAATTTATTTGGGTTAAATTAAGGTCTATCCCAGGCCGCGAAGCCGCGTCCTTTGACCGTAGTGCTACTTGAGCTCAGAAACGAATGACAGCCAAACCATTCAAAACAAGCCAAATTTTTTGATATCGCATCAAATCCCAAAATAGGATCTTTGCAAGGAAAAAAAAACGTTCTACTTTCTCTCAGACCAACTACCACCAAACCGGAGCAAATGATCTTTTAGACGAGCAGCCGCTTCTTTCCTTTTAGGACGCTCATTCTTCTTTGAAGATTGAGTAAGAAGACTATTACAAGTCTCGTCCATCAAAACATTTACAGAGGTGGTTTTAGAACTATTGGAATTCAAAACGAACACCCACCCTTAGTTAGATTATTGTTAATTCACATATCGATATGCAAAACGACACATCCCGCATAATCAACATGGTGAATATAAAGGCAGTGTCGTTTTTTGTAAAGTTTTGTGAATAAAAAAAATACAAAAAAAGATTTGAGTGTGGGTAATACTTACAATTACTAAGCCAAAAAAGCAGAAAGATGACAAACAAAATCAGCGAGAGCATAAAGAGATACAGGTTAAAGAAGGGATTTAGCCAAGATATGTTAGCTAACTTGGTAGGAGTGACCAAATCAACAATCTCACAATGGGAGCTCGGCAAATCAACCCCGAAAAGTGGCAATCTATTAAAACTGGATGCTGCATTTGGGGACGGCGGAACATGGCGCAAGGAAGACAACGCAGGCACTCACCATGCTAGATATATCACTATTAACATCTGCGAAGAAACCTCTCAAGCGCACCCTCACTTGCCCAAGGACATCATCGTGCAGAAAAATGATCTTCCAATGGATGTCAATTGTGATGAGCTGATATACACCAGTGCAATTGGTGATTCTATGAAACCTGTACTAGAAGACCATTCCATCATTGTAGTGGACAAAACAAAGCGAACAATTGTAGACGGTAAAATGTACCTCTTTCTCGAAGAAGGGGTAATAAGAGTCAAAATCCTTTCATATTCAAAAGGGAACGTTAAGGCTTCGGCATATAGCGACACGTACTGTGATGAAAATTACACAATGAGCGAATTTAAGAAAAACAAAATCATTGGGCAAATCATACTCTACTCGACAAAAGTTGACTAATACAGGTAAGAAACGACCAAAATAAACTACAACATAAGGCCACCAAGTAATATAATTTGCATAGCAATTAAGTGAGTATTTGGTACTTGTTTATCAAGTCACTGCACTGTATCTTAGTTGTAAAATGTGTCGACGTGAGAAACCGACAACAAAGCATTTGCAAAGAGCCGTCTAACCCAGAGAGTAGACGGCTTTTTTGTGCCCGAACATAAAGATTGATCCATATGCAACAATGTTATAGATTTGCAATGCAATATTTGGCATCTCAACCAAATAAACAATCTCTCTGGACAAACAATGACCCAAACTCCGACATACTTTCGAGAGTTGTTGTCAAATTTATGTGCCTCAATTCAGCCCCAAGCGAATGAGGTCTATTGAAATGACAACTAAAAAGCACACTCTCACTTTGCTTCAACACCACCACGAGCTGACCAACGCCATCGCTTGTGATCGTGAATTACCGCGCCAGATAAAGACATTACTGGTCGGGATCTCTACATTTTTCAACCTATCCAATCAATGTGCGTTCCCAAGCCGCGCTCAAATTTCAAAGCGAACCGGGTATTGCACCAATCACATTACTACCCTTATTAAGCAAGCCGTTGAGATGGGAGTCCTCGTATCGACACCTCAATACGTCCTAGTGCCAGGGGAAAGCGCACCAAGACAAACCTCTAACAAATACGAATTTGTTCTGGAGAGCTTCGGGCTGTTTTTTTCAAAAGCCAAAGCACTGCTTAACCGTAATTTAAGACAAAAAAGCACAAACCAAGCAACGAATGAGCGAGAGGCAAAGAAGCGAATTGACCATATCGATACGATTCTCAATGACGATAGCGATTCATTGAACACTATCACCACACTCAAAAAACCAACGGACTCCGCTCCCCCCACCTGATTGGTGACATATACCCATGCCGTTGACTCGGTAGGCCCCTTGCCGCTCCCCCCACCGAAAGCGTGATGATTGTCACACATTACTCTTAAGAATTGGTCATACCCCTTTTCATTTTTCCTCTAAATCTTCCGATCCAGGCTCAAAATGACCCGTTTCGCCCTACCCCTAAAGAAAATTAGGTATTGATTCCTAAAGCACAAGCTTTATGGAACCGTACAGAAAAGTCAGTAAGCAGAAGATAAGGATCAATAAACAAAAGAATAAATGAACAACAGAGCCCCACCCTGGTTTGGGTGTGGTCAACTTTCATGAGGAACGATTGAATAGTTGTCCATCGCTCAAATCCGACACAGCAACGCCGAAGCGTTGCCCGTCAGCCAAGTACGCATGTTTAACTTGATCGATCTGATCAAAAATCACTATTCGGTGACCGTGCCACTGTTTGAGTAACGCCCATATTCCGCTTGCTCACCCTTCGACTGGCTTCGCCAGCTACGGGATTGCGCCGAGCGGCAAAGGATAAATCTCAATGAACTGTTTTCCCCCAAAGCCAGTAATTCCGTGTGATACCATGAACAACACGCTCTAATCTGCTTGTGTGTGTATTTCTGACTCTAAGAGGAAAATACACAATGACTAAAGCTAGAGCCAAAGCAAAAAGCCTTACCCCGTCACAAATTCGCAAGTTACTTGTTCGATGCCAACTAATGCAAAACCCTGAGCTAAAGCGTGTGGTTTTGGCCTTGTCTTTTTCGACTTTGCGAGTCTCTGAACTCGCCCAACTCACAGTTGATGATGTACTGATGCCTACTGGCAAAATTAAAGAAGAGATCTACCTTAGAGCTTCACTGTGTAAACGAAGAAAGCCCCGTTCTATCTGGTTAAGTAAATTAGCCAAACAAATGATCCAAGAGTGGGTTGATTACCGAAAGTCGCACAATTGGGCAACCACTTTTAACAACAGCTACCAGGGACTAAACCCGCTAAGTAAACTTGTGTTGAACAATCGTGCACGTAGCTACTCAATGAAGCGTAAAACTAGAATAAATCAGGCAGGTGAACAGGTTGATTATCAGGCTTGTGATGTACTGGAGTTGATGATCAGGAATATCTATCAGCGGAGCGGATTAAAAGGCTGTAGTAGCCACACAGGGCGTAGAAGTTACGGTTCGAACATGAATGCTCAAGGGATTGAGTTAAACGCAATACAAAGAGCATTAGGCCATGCTGAACCGTCAATGAGTTTGGAGTACATCGACATTTCAACGAACCAATTATCTAAAGCGGCTGAACTAGCATTGTAGTTATAACAATGTTGACACCAAGATTAAAATATATACAATCACTATTGTTATAACAATGTACACACATAGAGGTTGAGATATGCGCACTCAAGTACGAAAAATTGGCAATAGTCTTGGCAACATAATTCCTGCTACGTTCATTCGTCAGCTTGGTTTGGTTGAAGGGGCTGATATTGAGGTTAAAGCCGATGGTAAAAAAATCACTATCGAACCAATCAAACGCCCGAAGAAACGCTTTCCGTTCAGCGAAAAAGAACTTCTGAACGGCTTAGATGCTCATACGGCACATGCTGACGAATTAGCGGTTGTTTCTGGTAAGGAGTTAGGCGAGTAATGGCTCAGTACATCCCTAAACGTAATGACATTATCTGGTTAGATTTTGAACCCGTGAAAGGCAAGGAGATCGGTAAATACCGTCCTGCTCTTGTCCTTTCAAGTAAAGAATATAATCAGCAAACGGGGTTACTTATCTGTTGTCCGATTAGTACCAGTATTCGAGGTCAAGCTACCGAGGTTCCGGTAATGAATTTGGATAAACCTAGTGTCGTGGCATCAAGTTTG
Organism: Vibrio chagasii; assembly: GCF_024347355.1. NCBI lineage: Bacteria > Pseudomonadati > Pseudomonadota > Gammaproteobacteria > Vibrionales > Vibrionaceae > Vibrio > Vibrio chagasii. The sequence goes on along the minus strand of NZ_AP025469.1, from coordinate 7,017 downwards.
ATTCAAACACTCTCTTGGAAAGACCGTAACGCGAAGAAGATAACCACCGCTGAAAACGGTGTGATGGAAGATGTTTTACTAAGACTTATCCCGTTGATTGGGGCTGAGTCTCTGTTTGAAGAATAAACGAGGGAATAATCATGATTAAAAATGGTCAAAAAGTACAGGTTTGCATTGATGGTGAACCAACTAAGAACGCGGAAGTTTTAGAGCGTATCGAGCGTGACTATGGTGTGGTTTATGAGGTTCAACTGGAGGGCAGTAACGAAACAATGATCGTTAACGAATCACAGTTACTATCTGACCTTAAAGTCGTGTTTGTTAAGTCTGATATTTCACAATTGAAAGACGCACCTATTGGTGAATCAATTGCCGCAAACACATCGTTTAACGTCATGCTAAAGCAAGACAGCGAAGCGTAGAGGGAAAAGAGCCATTTTGCACTGCTGCAAAATGTAACTCACATGATTCAATACACTCGGTGCTTATCGTCTTTATCGATTAGCAAGAAAGTGGCAAATAAACTAGAAGGGAAATTTTGTATGCAAGAGTTTGATTTGTGGGATGTTGAGGACGGTCAGGCCTTTGTTGTGACAGAGCCAATGGGTGATCATCCAGATAACTTGACTCACGCTGTAAGAGTTAAGGCTATATGCGAAATTCACGCCGTTATGATGTATCGCCGCTATTCTCTGATGCCTGATGCTGATGTTAGTGATTGCCCAGAAATTGATCCGGTTTACAGTGCGGCTTGGTGTGAAGCTATCAAGGCGTTTAGTCAAGGTAAGAACGTCAATCCTTATAAAAAGCCTCATGTAAGTAACTCATCATGGGATACGTGTAAGCAATATCTAGGTTGGGAAGATGGACTCCATTACGCCCCACTTTATAGAACAGGAGAATAGGGTCGCTATGGGCAAACAAGTAAACAAAGAGATCGCTAAGTTTAACGCCCTTACTGTTGCCTCAATTCTGCTTGAAATAGTCGATACAAGAAAAGGAAGATATGAAAAATTTAGCTTTATTAACTTTTGCACTTTCATTCTACGCGGCAGTAGGTGTTACGTATATTTTAGTCTCGGATTTTGTAGATAGTGAAAATGCCAGAATAAGAGACCTTTGTGAGAATCAAAGGTTGATGCCTGTATTTGAATGTTACAAACGAAACTAAGAAAAATCGCGGGGAAAATAGATGGATACGAGCACTATACAATTGGGAGTGATACCAGAGTGGTATTATATCTTTGCACTGTCGCCCTTTGGAATTGTTATTGCGCTTGCAATCGTGGTTGGATTTGGTCTTTTGATGTCACATAAGGGTTAGCTAATGAGTAACTTAAAGCTCCGTGATTTAGCAATGATATGCCTCGGCGCTCTCTTGATGTTTTTCTTCTTTGAATTTTCAGCAATCAGTCCTTTGAACGAACTTAGGCAAGAATTTTTTCAACTTCTCGATAAATCGTAATTAAGGGGAAAATAAGTGGGTAAGTATGTGGATGTAGATAAGGCTAAAACAGTTAGGAAAATTATTCTACAGGGTAAAGTTGACACTCAAGCAGTCATCACTGGCAAGCAAGCAGCAGAACGTTTTAGAAGTTGGAATAAAATTGGTTACTCACCTTATCAAGTAGCAAAGGTTGCGAATGGAGAGCTTGAGATTACAGATAATGTCTTTGAGGCTTTAATCATAGATGCAAATGCTTACGCACAACTAGAGACTAAATAGGAAATAAGCTTGAACAAATTAATGACAACCTACAGAGTTGAATCTGTCGAAGTTTTACACAAATTATTTAGTTGCCACTCTAGTCGTGATGGCTTTGGCTACTGGTTTAGAGGTCAAGCCGATTCAAATTGGGAACTTATACCATCAAGCGGTAGAGATGAATACCTACTACCTAAAGACCGTAATAGAGATCTCGGGCGATGCACTGAGTGGGCTAATTCGGCGGTAGCGCTTTGTGAGTTACCAGAAAGTTTTATCGAAACACTTTCCATTGCACAGCATCATGGGTTAGCAACTCGACTGCTAGATTGGACACTAAATCCATTAGTTGCGTGTTTTTTTGCAGTTTCAAGCGAGCTTGAACGTGATGCTGCTATATACATATTAGAGTCCATATCTATGTGTGACCGAGCTCAGAGCACTATGACAAGAGAACAATTATCAGGTCATGAGGGTGTGATCTGTTACCAGCCCAAAGCGATCAACAAAAGGCTGAACAGTCAAAAAGGTCTCTTTACCGTTCATTGCCCACCGACAATCCCTTTTCCTGTTTCTAAATCAGCATTTCACCATGACACGACAATGATAAAACGTTACATCATACCGTCGGATTTAAAGAAAGAAATAAGGGATATGTTAGATAACTATGGTGTTAACGAAGCTTCTTTGTTTCCTGATTTAGATGGCTTGGCTAACTACGTGAATCGCAAAACGCGTAATATGATATAAGCGGGGAAAAGATTCGTTTATGAATAAGCCTACTAAAAAAATTTGGATAGAAATATTGCAAGCTATCCCAGATGAAACAGAAATGGGAATCTCCGACTTTAATGTTCTTTATGGAGCTTATGACCAAGGCTATGAAAATGGTCAGTGTGGTTTTGACGCAAAAGTTGAACAAGTCTACAGAAACCCGCATGAAGCAATCCGTGTTGCTTACAACGTTGGATTTAAACATGGTAGAGAAAGTTAAGGGGGAAAAAAGTGGGTAAGTTAAAGGAGAACATATGACTACTGTGCAAATCGCTAGGTTAATAATTACCTTTGCGTGGTTATATCATGGTCTTGCCTCAAACTAATTTTACTAACCCTCCCCTCCAAATTTTGCATGCAAAATTTGATAGACACCACCGCGGACGAATTACTAAACATACCTGATGGAATTGTGCGAACTTTCTATTCGAAGAAATCAGTTAAAATCCTTATCGTCACAACTTAGTCACCTCTCGATTGTGACGCTATGGGGTAGATAACCTTATCATCACAAAAGCTTATAGATTCTAAATTACTCACTTCTAGCTTATTCAACATTTCACTGTCTAACTCATGAATTTTGAAATCGCAGACAAGGTGAACTCCCTCAAGTGCTTCATTAGAAAGTAATATTTCTAGGGCTAATGCTTGTTTTATAAACATGAGCCCAGGTCGATTAGATATATCCATATACATACTCCAATTTGGCAACTCTTGCCAAATCATATATGCAATCACTCACATAATCAATTTAACGACACCTGTTCGGTCGCCACTTGATAATTGATTTATCAATAGTCAGGAGGGATAATTTAATCTTTCAATAGCCCCACTCCCACTTAATGAACAAAGATAATAAAATCATTAGCCACAAGGCTATCCAGAAACACTTACAAATCTACCTTGAACCGATGTTGCTCGATAAAGCCCAAAATACTGATGTTTCTTGGGTCATGGCGATGGTCAAAGATGAAGTTTTTAAAGCAGTAATTGTGCATACTCGTGGCAATCAAACAAAAGCCGCGAAGTTATTGGGCATTAGTCGTAGTAACTTCGCTGTAAAAATCAAAGACACAGCCTCTCAACGACAAGGTAGGTGAAGCTTCACTATTCCAATTCACTTGGTCTGCCATCACAGAGCCTAAACCTAAGTAGGATATACTCACCTACTCACCTACTCACCTTCGCGCTGAGCATTCATCTTCTTAACGACACGTACAACGGTTCTCGCTGAGACGCCTATCATTTTGGCTGTCTCGTTGATGCTCATCTGGTTACCCACTCTAAGCTTGTAGATTTTTTCATGCAGCTCTAAATCTGGCTTTCTTCCTTGATACTTCCCTTCTTTCTTAGCCTTATCGATACCTTGCTTTTGGCGTCGGCGTCTGTCTTCATAATCTTTTCGAGAAATTGCAGCCAACATGTCCATCATCATGTTATTGATGGCTTTGATCATTGAGTTCGTGAACTCATCTGAAATTTCCGGGGCCAGTGCAATGTGACTGGTCGGTAAGTCTAGGCTGATGACTTTCAATTCCTTTTTGTACAGCATTTCCTTCAATTTAGACCAACTTGCTTCATTTAAACGTGAGAGTCTATCAATCTGCTCAATGATGATGACATCCCCTTTTTTAGCATCATTGAGTAATTGAAGTAATTTAGGTCTTTGCAGTGAAGCACCAGATTCTTGCTCAACATACCAAGCAGCAACACGCATACCTTTTTGTTCGACAAAATCAGAAAGAATGCTTTTTGCTCTTTCTGCATCCTGCTCACTTGTTGATGCTCTTAGGTATCCAAATATGTACATAATGCCCCTTCTATGACGTTTAAGTTATGACTTTATAGGGTGTGACATTTATATTATGACATATGGTGTTTTATTACCATAAATTACTAGTGTCATTTTGGTATACTTAAATGGCACAGATAATTATCATAACCACATCCTTATTCATTGCAACAATGGATAAGGATGGTATTATCTAATCATTGCTACAATGATTAAGAGAGTGATGATGGCGGAAGTTAGAATGAGCCAAATTCAAAAAGCTGTGTTGAGTTGTTTGGTCAAAGCGTTCACAAAAGGTGTGAAAGAAGGTAAATCAACGGTTATCAACCAGGCCGTGAATCATTTACTTCAAAAAGATATCCACCCGAACAATTTTCGAGTCTCATGCAAAACACTAGAGGAACGCGGGCTAATCATGCGTAAGAAGGTGGACTTGGATTGGTATATCAACATAACGCCCAAGGGGTTTGAGCTGGCGCTGTCTTGGCTAGAATGAAAAAAGGTGGAACTTTAATGCGCCGGTATATTTGACGTGCGCTTTAAGAATTTAGAACCACCTTTCAACAACATATAACTCATTATTGAACAAAAGGCGGTTAGATTTAGTTCTCTAAACTGTCTAATCTGTATTTGGGCAAAACAAAGTAGACGATTCTGTTGCTCGAGAGCGTTGGCTGCTGACCGAAGAAAGGCCCATATGTGTTATATGCATTTGCCAGTTAAATTACAAAACGCCCACTCAGAGAACACCCTTTCGAGTTTATACCTATCCATATCCTCCCCTTTGTAAAGGCTACTATCAACTATATCTTGCTGGTTCTCTACAAATTTTTTGTATGCTGATAGATAGTTATTACAAAGCTCATGAATTTGTTCACCTTTATCAAGGATAAAGAATGGAAGCTTGATGATTGGCGGCTTGGTCTGCGTAAAAATCGGTGTACTCAAATCTGGGTCTTCAGTGTGAAGCTTGCGTAAGTGTTCAAATAAGGCATAGGATAATGTGCCTTTTGTGTAGAAAAAGAGGTCACAATAGAACTCAGCGTTGAGTCCGTCATTCTTCTCAGGGTGCGTAACATACTCAACGTCAGGAAATGGAACACATAAACCTTCATTTTGAAAGTGGATCACGGGTAACTCATGCATGACTGCATTTTTATACCTAAGCAGATAATCATATTTGATCGGTTTTTCAACTAGAATATTTTGCCACCAAAAGTTTCCACCTCGATACTCCTCTTCTGAGATAGATATCGTAAAGTCAGGGTCTAAGGCATAAAACGCACCATTGATGCCATTATATACCCAATTTTCAGTGTCTTCTAAAAGTAACTGAAAACGAGTTATGGCAGGCAAATCCAGCCCAAAACGCTCTAGCCACATAGCTTTGATATCTTTGGGATTAGCGCAAGAATCTTTCGGTGTATTGGTATCCCTTACTCTTGAGTAAACAGATCCAGCTCTTAATATTTTATTACGAAATTTCAGCTCTTTCGTAAAATAGAAAGGTTTAAGCCTTTCATTTTTTATAGTTAAAACAGCAACACTTTTGTTAGCGTACTGAATAAACTTTAACTCAATTGTTGGAGTGTTATTTTCAGCATATGGCTGTTGCCTTAGATAGCCAATTAAATCTGCTTGAGAAAAACGACATTCATTTTCATCTAAACCGATTACCTTGAAATCGTCGCTAACACCGAAGATTAAATATCGGTCTCCATCATGAATGACATTCGCCAAGCACGTAATGTCATGGAGTAAGTCGAATAACTCATCATGAAATTTCTGCTTAAAATCCCACCATAAACCTTCACTCTTTGATGAAAGCAAACTATCTAGCAGTTTTTCCATATATCCTCATATTGAATTTTGCCGTGTTAATGTGAGTAACGCGACCACCTAACCAAAACCATTATAAAGTCCACAAGGCTCAACGTGAAAACAAAAATACTAAAGCGTTTGGAATCACTCTTAAATGCTTTGATAACTGTATATCAGCCCTAATCTATCGCCATTTTGTATAAAAATGGTCGCATCGTCGTCAGACAATAGCTCTAGTGGAGTGTACTCTATACCCATTTCGATTAGTGTACTCTTTTGTCCAATCAGGTACGCGGTTCCACGATCAAACCTTGACTCTACGAGCGATATGGTGCGGTATTTCTATTACAATGAGCAAAACTATCAAAGACTGAGAACATGAAAGAGCCACTACTTTCCAACTTACTTTTAGACAAAACGCGTTACAGTCGCCAGTAGGAATTCATATTCAAGTTAAAAATTATTGCTACTATCAAAAAATAATTCAGTCTTAGTTAGTTCATTAATATGACTATGTTGTTTGTCTATTTCAGCTAAAAATTTTTCATTTTCTTCTATCATATACTCCGACCACTCCCACTCTGAAATACCCTCATCATGGTCAAATTGTTGTGAACTGGTTAACTTAGTTTTGGCATATTCAAAAAAATCAGATAGTTCAACAGTATTTGGGGACAATATAGCTTGATTCAAACTCAGTTTACTTAATACAGACTCAATATGACAGATGACCGAGGTAAAAAGTAACTCATCTTTTTCTTTATATTCATGAGAAGAATACTTTTTCTTGTGTTTTGACTTTTCAAACTCAATCTCTTTTTCGGCAAACGCCCAATACTCAGCCTCCCTACGTTCGGCTTCTTCTTGATGCTTTGGATCAGCATAAAAAGGGACATCAAATCCGCCACCAGAAAAACCACAGTTT
>NZ_AP025468.1 GCF_024347355.1 Vibrio chagasii | reverse complement strand
TTAACTCAGCTATTTGAAGGCACTATTACCGACCCAGTGGTGATTGGTGAAATCGCCACAGCATATTGTGGTGGTTCGTTCAGCAGCGGCTCATCGGCTCAGGGTGTTTTTGAATTGGATTACTTACAGCTCAGGGAATACCACGAGCCTCTTGCATAATTGACCTTAACCCCGCCTCGGCGGGGTTTTTTATTACCCGACGAATAGGAATTAGCTATGACGCAATTTCTCCATGGTGTGGAAGTCATCGAGATTGATGACGGTTCACGCCCGATTCAAACCGTAAAATCAGCCGTTATTGGTCTGGTTGGTACGGCACCAGGAGCTGCCGCTGCAGTTGCAGCTACACTCACCTTTGGCAGTTCAATTCTAAATGATGGTTTAGTGTTTACCGCTAAGACAGTAGGCACGGAAGGTAACGCCATCAGTATTGAAGTGGTTGACCCTGCTGCTGCAGATGAAACGCTGGCCGTAATGGTTGATGGTAACAAAGTAAAAGTCACGCTGGCCACCGATGCCAATAAAGCAATTACTTCGACTGCAGACGAAATTAAAGCCGCCATTGAATCCGATGCAAATGCTACTGCTTTGGTAGGTGTGGCTGTGCTTGGTGATGGCAGTGGTGATGTGGCTTCTGCCCCTCGCACTTATCTCACTGGCGGTGAGAATGAGCCTTTCCCTTTGTATAAGCCGGTTGCAGTGGCAGGTAGTCGCAAACGTGCTGAAGGTCTTGGCGTTGGTGGTACGCTACCCGCTGCAATTGATGACATCTTTGATCAGACAGGTGCATTGGTGATTGTGGTTCGCGCCGAAGAAGGTGCTGATGATGCCACTACCCAGGCAAACATCATCAAGGCTATGCAAGGCTGGCTTGATAGCCAAACTGAAACCGGATACACACCGCGCATTTTGGTGGCTCCAGAGTTTAGTCAGGTTGATGCCGTATCGAGTGAAGGCGAGGCTAAAGCTAAGCGCCTCCGCGCTATCTTCTACTCAGACTGTGAACGTACTGCCAGCTATACCGACGCTATCAAGCGTGCTCGTCAGTTCGGTGAGCGTGTTGAAGTGACGTGGCCATGGGTTCGAGTGTTCGATACCGAGCTAGCCAAGGAAATTGATCGTCCTTACTCCGCTCGTGCTGCTGGCCTTCGTGCCCGTATTGATGCTGAGAAAGGTTTCTGGTGGTCGAAGTCGAACCAGCAGGTCTATGGCATTGTTGGTACTTCTCAGCCAGTGGATTGGTCACTGGGAGATCCAAACACCACGGCGAATATGCTGAACGAAAACAAAGTCAGCACCATCATCCGTGAAGGTGGTTTCCGCCATTGGGGCAACCGTACCTGCAGCGTTGATCCTAAATGGACGTTTGAGCAGACCCGCCGAACAGCTGACATCATCAATGACAGTGTACAGCGCTCTCACATGTGGGCTGTAGACCGCAACATCACGAAAACCTACGTAGATGATGTGATTGCCGGGGTAAATGCTTATCTGCGTGAATTAAAGGCGCTAGGAGCGATTCTGGGCGGTGAGTGTTGGGCTGATAAAGAGCTGAACACGCCAGCGACCATTCAAAAAGGTCTGGTGTACTTTGATTTCGATTTCTGTCCACCGTATCCGGCTGAGCACATTGTGTTCCGTAGCCGCTTAAACAATGATTATCTGGAAGAGGTATTTAGCTAATGGCAGGTGACAACTTACTTAGCCGCTGGGCTATTTGGGTGGATGGTATCGGCAAAGCCGGTAATGCCAAAGAGTACACGCCACCCGTTCTTGAGGTTTTGACCTCTGATTTTCAAGCTGGCGATATGGATATGCCTATCCCAGTTGATGAAGGCATGGCTGGTATGGAAGCCAGTTTTTCTTTGTTTGGTGTCGATGTCACGGTTCTGCCTCTGTTTGGTTTGCGCCAAGGGACCCGCACTGCGGTATCGGTTTGCTCGACTTACACCGATCTCTCAGGTGGTAGTTATGACCTAGTTGAAGAACTGGGCGGCATGATCACTAAGATTGAGCGTGATACTCAGGATACTGGAAGCCAGCGTGATAAAGCCATGAAAGTAACCATGAAGCTGGACTATTACAAGGTTGTTCGTGCTGGCGTGGTTCTTATTGAAGTCGATCCAGTTAACCACGTACGTAAGCTTGGTGGCATCGATGTCCTTGAGGGCATTCGCGCTATTCTGCAGCTCTCTTAATTCATTGCGACCACGGTCGCATTCATTTTCAAAGGTCGCAATTGCGGCCTTTTTTATTGGAAATAAGTTATGGAATACCCAGTAGAAACAAAAGAAGTTCAACTTGAATACCCTGTAACGGTTGCAGGTAAAGAATACAAATCTCTTACAATGCGTCGCCCTAAAGTTCGTGATCAGCTAATTGCAGATAAGCAGAATAAAGATCCCGCTGATAAGGAAATCCACCTTTTGTCATTGTTGGCTGGAGTTGAGACCGCTGTCATTCAAGAGTTAGATATGACTGATTATGGCGAGGTGCAAAAGGCATATAAGGGTTTTACGAAGAAGAACTCAAAGAGCGAGACATCCAACGAGCAATGATGGTCCTTGCCAGTCATACAGGCTGGCAACTCTCTGAGTTAATGGAATTGCCAATTAGTACCTTGGTGGAATTCTTGGAACTGTGTCCTAAGAAGGAAGATAGCAATGGCAATGCAAAATCTTAAAACGGTTGTCACTCTTGGCGGCACAGTTGATGGCAGTTTCAATAAAATTGGCTCTGCATTCAATGAGTCAATGGGTAAAGCCACAAAAACGGTCAAGGAGCTCGAGCGAGAGCAAGGCAAGTTGACCAAGGAAATCCGTAAATCTAAGTTAGCCGGTGCTGATGTTGGCCTGCTAACTCGTCGCTATAAAAAATTGGGTGACGAAATAGATGGGGCAAGGGAAAAAGCAGAGGCATTTGAAGATGCATCTGGCTTGGGTGAGAAGCTGCGTGGCATTGCTAAGGCTGGCGGTGTCGCTGTTGGCTCCATTTGGGCTGCGACCACGGCCACTGCAGGCTTAATGACGATCACCAACCAACAGACTGCTGAAATGGTTGGTATGGCTGAAGCCTATGATATGAGTATCGATCGTTTTAAAGCTTGGAATGGTGTCGCTCAGCAGGCCGGATTGAATGGCGAAAATATTGGTGATCTAGTCGAAGAGCTCAGCAATAAATTTGGTGAGTTTAAAGCCCTTGGTGAACAGTCTTCTGTTGCTGATGTATTTGGGGCTTTGGGTATTGATGCCGCGATGATGGAAGGAATGAATGCTGCCGATCAGTTTGAATTCATCATGAAGCGTTTAGAGAGTGTTACTGATAAGCAGCAAGCTGCATCTTTAGCAGACATGCTATTTGGTGGGGAAGGTAACAAGGTTGTTACTTACATCCGCAATACAGGCAAGGGGTTAAATGAATTACTGGATGAACAGCGCCAGTTTAACCTGCTTACCAATGAAGGTGCTGATGGTGCCAAAAAGTATGGGCACTCTTTTAACAACCTAACCAATACCATCACATCCGCTTGGCAAGAAATCTCAGGCATTGTTGGTGGGACGATGGCTGATGATATTCAGATGTTAGGCTCGACAGTCAGTAAGTATGTTCGAGAAAACAAAGCTGAGGTAGTTGGCACTCTAAAAAGCTTAGTTTATGGCGCCAAAGACTTTGCAGTGGCGATATGGAGTGTTGGTTCTGCTGTAAATAGTGTTGCTCAAGCAATGGGAGGCTGGCAGGTCATTGGTACTGCTATCGGTTCGCTTATTGCTGCGAAGCTAGTTGTCGGCATGGCCAGTTTTGTTGCTACGGGTTTTCAGGTAGCAAAAGCCATCGGTTTAATGAAAACAGGCATGGCGGGGTTAAATGTCGTTATGGCTGCAAACCCTATCGGCTTGGTTGTCGCTGCTGTTGGTGCTCTTATTTTTGCAGGTGTTCAACTGTATCAAAACTGGGATGCAGTAACTGCGTGGTTTAGCGGCAAGTTAACCTGGTTTAAAACTGAATTTCCAGCAACGTTCAATTTCATCAAAACTTTGTTTGATTGGTCACCGCTTGGGATGGTCATTAACAATTGGGAACCGATAACTGGATTCTTCTCTGATATGTGGGGTGGAATAACAGGGATCTTTGATGCTGGCTTGGCTAAAGTCTCAGGTATTTGGGATACCGTTAGTGGCTGGATGGACTCTTTAAAGTTCTGGGATAGCGATACTCCAGCACCTGAGGTCAAATCTTATCATCAGATCCAACAAGAGCAGAGAACAGGTCGCGCAATGACAGCTATTAATGGCAGTTACCCAGCAGGCCGAGGCACTACTGTTCATCAGCAAGTTGGTGAAATTAAGGTTGTGGCCGCACCAGGTCAATCACCTCAAGAAGTGGCTCAAGCTGTTCATTCTCAGCTTGGCGGTTATCAAAATAGTGCGCTTTATGATTTACCGGAGGCTGGTTAATGGCTCAAGTTATGCTTTCTCTTGGCGGTTTCAAGTTTAATATTGATTCCGCCGCCTATAACGAGCTGGTTAAAGCTTGGAAGTGGCGTTGGCAGTCACAATCTCGTATCGGGCAGTCTGACTTGCTGCAATGTACAGGAAAGGCTGCTAATACCATCACGTTGAATGGTCAGATAGCTACAACATTTCGCGATGTTGGTACTGGTCAAATTGAAAAGCTAGCCACGATGGGTGATGACATGAAGCCCCAATTGCTAGTCAGTGGTATTGGTGATGTGTTGGGCTATTGGGTTATGAATAGTTTGAATGAAACGAACACTAAATTCATTAAAGGTGGCTTACCCCGTCATCAGTCATTTACATTGGAGCTTGCTTTTTATGGCAACGACTTACAGAACCCGTGAGGGTGACATGATAGACGACATTTGCTGGCGTCATTATGGCCGTGAAAGTGCGGTAACTGAGGTTCTAAAAGCCAACCCGGGTTTAGCTGATCGTGGCGCGGTTCTTCCAAGTGGTATTCAAATTACTTTGCCAGATTTGCCTACACCAGTAGCAAAGGAGTCAGCTAGCTTATGGGATTAGATTATCGTCCTGATTTTTCGTTGTCGGCTGATGGAAATGACATCACTGGAGCTATACGTAGAAATCTTTTAAGTTTGACATTGACGGATAATGCAGGCAGTGAGTCTGATCGTTTGGATGTTACTGTTGCATTGCCAGATTCAATTCCAACCCCGAAAAAAGGTGCCGTTCTTCGTCTTGGTTTAGGTTTTAATGGTGACTTGGTTGATAAAGGGCAGTTTGTTGTTGATGAAGTCACATCGAGCGGCCCACCAAGGCGAGTACAAATAGTAGCTAATGCCGCGCCTATGGATAACCGGAAACAATCAGGAAGTTTACAAACCCAGAAAACACGGAGCTGGGATGAAGTAACACTGGGTGATGTAGTAAAAACTGTTGCTGCAGATCATGGGTTGGTTCCGAAAGTAAGCAGCGATTTGGATAGCATCAAAATTTCCCATGTTGACCAGGTAGGTGAAAGCGATATGAATTTGCTTACTCGGCTAGCTAAGCGTTATGGTGCGGTCAGTAAGCCAGCTAATGGTTATTGGTTATTTCTGAAAGAGGGTGAAGGAAAGAGTGCTAGTGGTAAAGCTCTGACAAATATCACAGTACAACCTCATCAGATTACAACCTGGACGGCGCGGTTTAGTTCACGAAATGATGCTCGTCGTGTTGTTGCTACTTACCAAGATCTTGAATCTGGAGATGTTAAAGAGGTTTCAACCGGAATGGGTGAGCCTGAATTTCGAATCGTGTTTAAATACCCAAACTATGAAGAAGCAAAAGCTGCCGTTTTGGCACGAGCTAAAAGCGTAAAAGCAGGTAGTGATACGTTGGATATAAGTATGCCTGCACGCTCCGATTTAATGGGATTGGTCGCTGAAGGGCATATTATTCTTGATGGCTTCGGTGATGTAGAAGATGGCAAGTGGAGAACAAAAACAGTTAAATGGTCACTCAGCGAAGCAGGCATGCAGCTCAGCCTCTCTGGTGACCATGGTGCAACTTAAAGCACTACTGCTAGTTTTCCTTGGTACGGCAGGAAGCAACCTCCTGCTGTATCCATTACAAACTTCACTTTGATTGGTTGATCCTCAAGCAAGTCAAAACCTTGTTTCTTGTCTGATAGCTCAACAGTGAGATCAGGCGCTATGCCATCATTTAGGTTTATATCAATCATCCCATCCTTAGACCTACCAACAATCCCCTTCCACTCAAATACTTTCCCTTTGTAACCATCCTTGAACATAGCCTCTTTCTTATCATCGCTGAATGGACTTGTGCATCCCGTATTCAGCTGTACCTCTTCAAAGGTCGCTTTTGATACCTCCATCGAATCAAGCGTTGGCTTGGCTGATGGCATTATTAGTAAAAGACCGAACAAAATAGCAATTGCTATACCTATAAACTTTAATGCTTTCATGCAAATAACCTCCTAAAAGCTAATTAGTATCAGCATTGTGGTTATGCATCAATAAGAACGCTGTTTATTGGTTCAGTTTTCAACGATGACATCACCAATGACGGCATGAATTATTCACCCGTCATCTGTTGTCAGATTCTAGATGGTGCTTTAGACACATCCCCATAAACCCGCTTTTTCAGCTCATCAATTGCTTTTAGCAGTGTGACGCTGCAACTTATGCTCATTTCCTCCGTTATCACTACTCCTGGTTCTGCTGCCGCAGCCATCATTTCCAAGTCTCCGATCATTTTTTTTATTTCTAAATTTCTCATACAACCTAAGTCCAACTAACATTAATTTATGCAATTTGCATTTGCATATTCAGAATACACGAAATCTGAAATGCGCAAGGGTTGCCTCTTTTACACATAAGACGTTGTTTTCTATGGGTCGCGCTCTTATGGCACGTTTGTTGGGTTGGATAATAACAATAAAAAATATGTTGCAATTGATCACATACACAGATTAATAACAACCACGTCAATAGTGACGGGTTTGCAGCAAATACCTATCAAACTTGACGTGTAATTTATGAGCAGAGTAGATCCAATTGTCTATGTATTAAGGCGTTACCGCGAAAACAAGGGCATATCTCAAGACAAAATGTCTGTATTGACAGGCATTAGTGTGAGCACGATTCAAAGAATTGAAAGTGGTCGGTCTGATATGAAGTTGAGCCAGTACAGAAGTTACTTGGCAGTGTTGGAGATGTCGGATATGGATGTTTCTATAGCTCTTTTTTCGCATGAATTTGTTACAGAAAAGGATGTGGCTGCGATGGCCAGAAAGTTTCCGCTTAGAGTTAAGCAGGTGATCGTCCGTTTCTTAGATGAACTTGCTGATGTCTTTAAAGAATAACGGCACCACATAATGGTGCCGTTTTTGTTTATGCTTGAGCTATTCGTTGATAACAGGCCTTGGCTACGGCTTCCCCCATGAAGTCGCCTTGGTTTTTTAGCCACTCTATCACCAAATGGGCTGGTAATAGCGGCAGTTCCTGTAGTGTTGCCTTGCTGATTTTGGTATAGTCTTCTCTAGACATGATCGTCTCCTGGCGGTTTTGGTTGTGTCTTAAACCCCGATTGCAGTCGGGGTTTTGCTTTTTCTGGGGTTACATTTAATCGTCGATGTTTACGATGGTTGTAGAACCTTGAGCTCGTATGCCCTCAAATTCAAAATTATACCCACCATTCTTATCATCAAAATTAAACATACTGATGAAGTCCGTTAGCAGATTAGTAAAATCTCCCTTTGATACGTACACGGGATAACCACTAGCCATTTCTCTTACAGTTTCGTGTAAGAACTCGGTCACTTCATCATCCAGTACACCGTGAATGACTTCACCTGTGAATTGATCGAAAATATGTATCAATTCTTCTTCGTTGATTTTATGTCCAATACCCATCGTGTTCTCCTAGCGGTTTTTAACAGTTGTCTAATGCTTCTTTTGATAGCGTTTTTGAAATAAACTCCTCGATAGCTTTCAGAGAGTCGCCTGAAACTTTCGGGATATTGATTGTGGCATTGCCGTTTTTCAATGCGACCGTGGCCCCCATAGCCAGCTCACGAGGTTTTACAGGCTCAGGCTTACTAATGCCGCATTTAGCTATGAACATTTCCACCAGCTCTTCTGCTGAGTATTTTCCTTTATCGTTACACCAGTTAGTAAAGAAATTGGCTAGTTCTTCCTTCCTTCTGTCATCCAGCTTTTTGTACGCCTTAAATAGTGTTTCACCTTGCCTTGCGCTTAGTTCGTTAGGTTTGGTCAGGCATTTGATGAAAGTTTTAGGCAGCATTGCTGTATGTACTTCACGCATAAGGGCACGGCGACCTTTTCCTACTATCTCAGCGACTTCTTCTTGGGTTTTGCCACTGTTTAATAAGCGTAATGCTTTTGAACCCTGTTCGTATGCAGACGTTGGGTTGTAGTCGTTGCCGACCTCTGTCAGATAATTCATCTGATCATCAGTTAGATCTCCCACCCAAATATAAAAGTCCTTTGCAGTCAGAATTGAAGTGAATCGGCGGCAGCTACCATCAGCAACTTGTGTAATTCCGCATTCTTCACGACCGAACGCAGGCACTTCTTGTCCGTACTTTTCGAACGTCCCAACTAAATGAGCAACAGAGAATTCGTCGAGTAGTTCTTGGTCACGCTCGTTTTCCAGCCAAACCATTGTCGACATTTCAACTTTCTTAGCTGGAATCACTTTCAGAGTAAAAGTAACCTCTTGGCCCATCACCGGCTTCACCATTGTGTTGCCAACTTGGTCTTCTAGCTTCTCTGATTTCGCCAGGGTCTTTTTCTTTTGTTTTTGAGCTCGTTGTACAGAGACACTGGTTTCTCGTGTTTCTACTTGCAGGTCATTTTTCATTCTTCATCCTCCCAC
Organism: Vibrio chagasii; assembly: GCF_024347355.1. Classification (NCBI taxonomy): domain Bacteria; kingdom Pseudomonadati; phylum Pseudomonadota; class Gammaproteobacteria; order Vibrionales; family Vibrionaceae; genus Vibrio; species Vibrio chagasii. The sequence continues at coordinate 72,219 of NZ_AP025468.1, read as the reverse complement.
ATTGGCTTGATGATCTCGTCCAGAATTTCTTTGAATGGTGCGTCAAAGATTTCAGTGGCTCGTTTCCATGCTGCTGGTGTAGAGCGTTCGCTGCTGTCAGCTTGCTCATAAATAGTCGCCATGCGGCGCTGTCCTTTTCCAACCTCATCAGTGTGAAATACACCATTTTTTAGCGGCATTGCACCCCAGAACGCTCGCATATCAGCTAAGTTTTCAAGGCTTGAACTCTTTGCTGCACCGAGTTTTGTTGGAAGAATGCGAACGTAAGGCTCATGGGTTGTTTCCAGTCCATTCTCGCCGTAAATATCGGTAATCAATCCCATAAGCTGACAAGTTGAGTTAATGTCATTAACTTCGGCAGAGGTAGCAATTAGCACCACGTCGCTTGCACAAATCATGTTTGTGGTACCCATGCCCAAATCTGGATGGCCATCAACGATGACAACGTCGTAGTGGTCTTTAATTCCGTCAATGCCTGCTTGAAGCATTTGGTGAGGCTGGTATTCCAGTTCAGCGTCTTCTATTTCACTTTCCAGTCGCTGCATCTGCAGGTGGCTTGGAATGATATCTAGGTTTGGCCATGCTGTTTCTTTCACGCAGTAAGACAGGTCGTCCTTATCACCCAGCATAAATGGTAATACGGTATCGCCTGCAGTCGTGTTGATTTCAGGGTGATAACCAAAGTACATAGAGAAGTGCGCTTGAGGGTCAATATCAATACCTAGGACTCGATAGCCTTTCAATGACAGCCATTGTGCTAAGTGAGCTGCTGTCGCTGTTTTCCAGCATCCACCTTTACCACCAGGAATGCTAAGAACAACAGGTTCAGTGTGACCTGGGCGGTATGGTCGAGTGTTAAAGACCTCTCTCATGTAGTCTATTTGGGCTAGGGTATACCCAGCTCTAATAGGTCTGTTGGCTGTTGAATCTTTGTATTCAGGTGCAGGCAAACGTCCCTCTTTTTCTGCCTTGAAGATTGTTTGGCGGCTAACTCCCACTAACTCTGCGGTTTCGTTAGGACCAAAGCGCCTCTTCATCACACGCGCTTCAGGAGAGTCGTTGCCAAACTTTGCGTTTGCTCGCTCTCTCATCCAGTTATTGGCTTCAACAATGCAGGACTGCATTTGCTTACTCAGTGACATCTATCTATCTCCATATCTAGCGGTTTACATTATTTATATCAATTAACCAAAATAATGTAAACCTTATTGTATTAAGTTTATTTTAACTCTTTCTTATTGTGACCCATGTCAACCTATTAGTGCTTATACACATGTTGCTGTGCTTTCAACATGTATTCCTAACAAAGCAGCAAAGGCTATTTCCTGTTTATTATCAATATAAAACAATGGTTTACATTGTGTTAGGAAGTGACCGGAAGTCACTGTATTTGACTTTGTAACGCTGCTGCTAACTGAATTCCTCACACAGTAATGATGACATCACAATGCTCACACCAACTCACGAAATACAAACGTTACTAAAAAATAAATGAATCACAAACCACAATCACCAAGGCTACAATGTTACTAATTTATACATATATACATTTAAATATATGTAACGTTACAAATCACTAATTATTTACGCAATGTTAGAACGTTACCTATTAAAGTAACATATATGTAGCAAATTGTGGCGCGCTGACGATACAACGGTTTTATATTCATTTGGTTGTGTGACATTAACGATGTCATGTGTATTCAGTTAGCAGCGTTACAAAGTCAAGCTCTGAAGGCCGATCACTCTAACGCAATAGCCCGTGATACCACTGATAACAAAGCTAAGGAAGCTGGCATGTGTATAGCATAGTTTTAAATAAACTAATATTAAGGTTTACATATTTGGGGTTGGTGATATAAAATAATTAAAGGCGCCTATGGAGATAGACTAGATGTCACTGAGTGGCAAATGCAGTCAACTGTTGAAACAATAACGGATGAAGAGCGAGCAGGCACAAAGTTTATCTCAGGCGTGACAAGAACCATAGCTGCGCAGAGGTATGAGAGGGACCAGCAACTGTAATCTTTCAGGCTCACTCGGACGATTCAGCACGGCAACAGGTATTAGAGCTGGGTGTACGTTAGCCCAAATAGGCACATGAAGAGGTCTTTAACTAAATTGGGGGGGTTACTGAACTGTTTTCTCCTATTGTAAGAATGAATGCTGAAAGCTCACTAGCTGTGATAGATCGATTTGTTGACATTGACCCCTCAAGCGCACTCTATAACAAAGTTGACCTGAAATCAACACGACTGGGCAGACCTGAGTCCACCATTTATGCTGGGTGATCTAGGGTGACATGGCCAAACATGGGCAAACCGCCAGCGCATGCAGATAACTGAGTCAGAACGGTAGCTGCAAATATAGGACAGGTGGAGCCGACTTACGCATCGCGGCCGTGTGTTGGCATGTGAAGCGATGCAGCGATGTTTTACATCGCCGAGGTGCCGACGTAGCTAACTGACATATGGGATTGTTTACCGACATTTACGGCGAAAATTGGAAACCCATGGCCGTTACCGGTAGAGCCGACGCAGGTGCGACAGCGAGATTCGGCACAGCCTGGGTGTATTTCACGAGGGTTGGAAGACAGCATGGCGTGTTATGGCGAGGCTGACGGCAGCGAGGCGCTCTACACAACGGAGAAGTGACCACTAAATCTGCGGCACCATTCAAGAGAATTCTGGACAGATCGGGAACCCAGTGTGAATTGAAAGGAATGACTTATACATCAGCACGAGAGGCCAGTGATCTCTGGCTAGCTGGCTCAAAGGCAAGAGACCCCTGGCATCAGAGAGCTGGGAGACTGAGTTGACGGCACAATGTGAGCCAGTGAGCTTAGGTACTTTACTCTGAGAATTCCAGCAAGTTGAAATATCTGTGGCTGGAAACGAGCGTGATGCCTCGACTAATTCCTCTGTTGCTCATTTGGGACGTTGGACAAATGCTACTGCATTCACGATCGTCTGGCATCTAGATTACAAGGGTACTGATGTAGCTTGCCATTTCTCGACGTGCTATATTTGGTGAAATCGATGATCAGGGGTGTTTCTCAGTTGTGTGGTGAAGGGAGGCCGGGGAGGTCGGCAGCGACTGTGAGCGTCTGCATGCGGGAGTTAAAGCGTTGCGCTTGATGACAGTGGCAGAAACAGGGGGCTGATGTGCGTGCGTGGCAGCAGAAAGGCTTTCGTCAATACACGATGCCTGGATGGCAGGGTAGCCAGGCGTAAACAGTGGCAGAGGAGAGACTAATGGTAGCTGGTGGCGAGGAAAGGCGTGTGAAGCCCTGGTATAGCTCGTGGTAGTGATGCGTGAAACGACTGTCTTACAATCCCCGGGGGTTTCGGGCACCTCTGGCTATCGGCAGTTCTAAGGCGCTATCAAGAGGCGATAGACTATGTTAAAAACCGCTAAGGTGCGATGGGTATTGGTATAAAATCTTGGAAAGTTGATACATGTGCCTCGATCAGTCACGGGTGAAGTCGTGCCGGTGTGCTGGATGATGAAGTTCTGCGCAGGCACTGGAAATGGCTATTATTATCAGTGTTATATCAAGAAGAGATTTACTAATCAGCGGACTTCGCGTCAGTGCATGTTTAATTTTGATAAGATGGTGAATTATGTTATTTGAGACGCTGGCTCAGGTTCACCTGACCATCGTAAATATCGACGATATCTGACCCAGAAAACAAGGCAACTGCAATAGGTTGCTAACCAGATATGGAGGCGATAATCTAGAGAAATTTCTTTTAGATGAAACTGAACAACTACTACAGGAGACTGCCGCCCATTTATTTCGATAAATGACTAAAAAACCGGAACGACTAAACAAGGGAGGCAAGCCTGTTATGAATATCAAGCATAAAAATGTACCGTATGTGGTGGATATTCTTACAAGGAACATCAGCAGGATCGTAAGCGGACGATCATAACTCTAATGACTGGTCTGCTATCCTATGGCAAATTCATGTGGATATGAAACATCATATCAGTATCTGGCTGCACTGTAGTAACACTCTGTAGCACAATCCAACTCATCGAACCGTACTATTGCTGAAGATCCAATACACACTAATCGAGACATTTTTGTCTGATAACGCTGATTTTCGCGACGCTGTCTATGAACTGGTGGATCTGCTGTGCTCATAGTACACGTCGAAGATGGAGTGATGTATGCCCAAATCATGTGTTGATGAGTTGTTGTCAATCTGTGTGTAATGGTGGCATGTTTATTGTTATTAACCCAGCTGGCATCTATAAAGCACGATCCAGCTGGCGACCCATATTGGAAATTGCATTTCAGCAAGATGTGCATTCTGAATATTGCAATGCAGAGTGCATAAATGTGTTAGTTGGACTTGGGTGCCATGAAGGTAGAGTCATGATCGGGACTGGAAGTGATGGCATGCGGCAAACAGCTTTCAGGGTAGTGACAGCAGAAATGGTATAAAGTGCAACGTCTGCGCAAAGCAATTGATGGGCTGGCGTAAGGACGATGCAAGCGCCATCTCGTGACAATTGAATATTCATAGGTCATTGACTGATGTCATCGTTCGAAACACAGACCCGGCAGGCATGCAGCGTTCTTGTCGATGCGCTAATAATTGGCTTTTGGGGATGGCTTGCATGAAGCGTCATTTATAGGCTATAACAATTGCTGTTCGTCTTTTTATGAAGTAATGCCATCGTAAATAACATATTCGATGGAGTAATCAAAGCGTGCTGGCGGAGTACGGCGATGCTCCATTCGGCAGAATTTGTTGGGATGATTTGCTGGTGGGGGTGATCTGGGATGGGTTGTTCGATATAAACCTAGTGATGTTGTTACTGTTGAGGCAGGCAGAGAGGCCAATCAAGTGAGAGTTTGTAATGGACTACGGCAGGAAGTGCCAGTACCAGAGGAGGCTAACATTTAGGATTGCGATGCCAGAGAGGCTAGGCTATTAACATCTTTCGCTGATGACCATTGGCTGTTTTGTTCTCCACTTGCCATCTTCATCACCGAAGCCATCAAATGTATAGCCCTTCGGCATGATATCTAAATCGGGCGTGCAGTATGCTAATCCCAACATCTTCCTCCTATTTCGCTTTATCGTGTAAACATTGGCCTGTTCTTTAGTTTGAGGCGTTAAGCGCGATTCAGGACAGGCTGTCGGTTGGCCAGCACCAGCGTCTCAGTTGCTGATGGTAGCGGCAACACGACGACATCATTTCGTGAACGGCTTCGTTGTACTGTTTGTCAGGCTACCGCCCGGCATCTTTCATTTCTCTTTCGAAATGACCAGTAACCGATGGCTGGCTGTGCGCCATAACGCTTGGCTGGCCGGTATGGAGATTCTGCCTGTCGGCATGAAATTTGTTATAATCTTTGCTTTGACTATGATCTCTGCGGCAGCAGTTTACTACATCGCCAGTGTTACTCATCCCAACTCCGTGGTTTGGAAACTCTGTTTCCGATTATCCATGGGCGCTACTACATCATAGCAGGTGGGCACGCTCAGTCTAGGCTAAATCGGCTTTATATAAACCAGTCTCATTAAAACAATAGTAGAAACATATACTGGGGTTGGGGTGACTGTCTGGCAGTAGCTATCCAGTAGTCAGAACCATGCGCTATCCGTCGATATCGACTTAAGACTCTGCAGCGCCGTAGACCTAGTGGTCTGGCTGACGGTGTGAGCCGGAAATCTGAGCGAGGCTGGTTTGAACACGGAGGAACCGCCTGGCCGGGTTGGCTTTGGGCATCACGCTTTTCCTGTGACAGCCGGCAAGGCTGATGGGGTCTATCAGTCGTTGCCGTAAAAACCAATGTAGGCTGACTGATGACGGGATAAGCCACTTGCGCAATAATTTGGTGTTCGTTTCATTCAGGCTGATCATGGCTTAATATTTGGCTTTATCGCCCTGCCCTTGATATGATTGAGGCTCTATCATGCCCATCGATGTTTGGCACGGACCACGGCATCGCTGAGGCTATCTGACCATTCGGCGTCAACTCGCTGCGTGCGGCAGTGTTTGCCAATGCGGATTGTGAGCTTTGCGGCGCCGCTCAATGACGGCGGGTGGCTGAGGCAGAAACGCCAACGGTACCGTCGGCGCCCGTCGTCACTCAGGCACGCTATGAAGATGGTAGCAGTGCTAATTGATTACGACCTGAACGACACATTTCGCCGAGCTTGGCGATGAACAGTAGTGCTCCCAGGCCTGCTGAGCAACTGCCGTGTAACTGTCATTGCCCTTGACCTCTGCTCTTGTTGGATCTGATGTGGGATTTGGCCTCAGGTAACAGACATCCAGCCATAACAAATACTGATTTAACCCGAAACCTGCCCACACAGAGAGAATCAGTTAATCATTTAATTGTTGTGACCATCCCAAACGTGAATAATGAGCTAAGGCCTGATAATTACGTTGCTGGAGGCGGATTTAGGCACCAGGTTAACTTGCCAGCTAAACACTTTTATGCGTCCCAGTACAGTTACAAGTGGAGCCAAGCCCGATAGCACATGCGTAAATTAGGCCATTGACACCTAATAGCAACTGCCCGTGCCATTATCCTTCGCGATATAAGCGACCGATATGTGCGTGACTTGCCATTCCCATGTAGGCAAGAGTCCAGCATCGCCATGTAAACCTGGGCCCGGCTCTCATTTCTATCGGTTTGCGACTGTCGGTGCGTCTGTACATCATGTATCGGTCGCTGAAAGCGGATGTGATGTCGTTGGGTTAAAGGAGATGCCCGCTGGCCGCCATCAACGGTTAAACTATTGTTCATCCGATATTCAGGCCTGGCGCCTCCGCTATTGCGGTTAATGGCTGTGCTGCTGGCCCACCTTCCCCGCAATAATGTCTGCTAAGATGCTGGCTTGCTACTGTATCAAATTAACATACTATCAAAGCGCTCGTAATTCTTTGATCGGCATTCGTCATCATCTAAGTAGTATCAGTGGCTGCCAAAGGGCTAAACTTTCACCAGAGTAGCTGAATGCTCGACTAAGATCTGTGTTTACTAAAAATCCCATTTAACTGGCGACACAAATGCTAGCGTCGACCATATCATAGGCTTCAATACATATGGAACTCACTTGTCTGTTACGGTTGTGATCGTCATTGGAAATCCTGCATTTATGGTCACTGACTAGTGGTGGCCTCTAGACAGATAAATATTTCAAATGCCTCTATCCCTTGCCCCATCTATCCTAAAATCTGCAACAGCATTTGATGTAAGGCTAGCTGTACCTCGCTGCGGACTCATGGTCAACTATCAATCATGACCGTTCTGTGTATCTGATGACTCATTGGTACGAAATTGTTTATTGAGGCTGCCATCAACTGTCATATGACCGTTTAGGCACTGCATTGCCGGCATATGTACCATGTACAGGACACGGTTCAAGGATCTCCAAGATACTGGACGATTCCGGTGGCGAGTTGCCATATCATGACGAGTTAACAGATTGAATCTCCTTCTTTAGTTCTTTGTAAACAAAACCCTTCTATGCGCACGCCTTTTTCGCCAGCAATCGTCATATCTAGCTCTTGAATGACGGCAGTCTGTGGCAACTGTGACTGGAGGTGGACTGGATCTTCATTCTGCTATCTGCAGTGGCTGATCTGAGCTTTAAGGGCGACGTGCGCGACTGCAGCGTGCAAGTATTCAAGTTGAACTGTTTCTACTAATTCCACAACTATTTCCCATCGCAGGCCGCAATTGCGTATCATGATACAGTGTGGTGTGTAGTAGCAAGAGGCTGCAGGCTGCCTGGGTGCATCGATCTATAAACGTACGTGGATGACTCAGTAGAACCGCATAAAGCACGCAGGCTATGCCAATAATCCAGCTCATGGTGCTCATGTATCGCTGGCTGTGTCTGAGTATCACATGTCTTAGTGATCATGCCGTATTCTTCAGCTGGGTGCGCTTACCGCCTGAGAGATCTCGGTGAGTCGGTAGGCGCGGTCTGGCAGGCCAGCGGCGGAGGCCGCAGAGCGAAGGCGGCTATATGCCTCGTCGAGCTGGGATAAAGGCGTAATGCGGCAATCCGGAGGGTTAAACCGCAGGAGGCTGGGTGGCGTGGTAGCTGGCATTACCATTTGCCATTCTGCATAGTGGCCCAGCTGACTGTGTCACCTGCCGTCCTCTTCAGGATGATCGTTCGACAAAAATGACTTGCAGCGTGTGTCTTATTATTGTGGACAAATCGAAGATCAGCGCCAGATGCCGCAATGATTAAACTGGCGTCGTTCTTGTCGACCAGCGCTCACTAAGCGGAATCGCTCTGCTGTCGCGGATCAACATTTGCCGTAATCTATCGTCATTTTTTGTGATGTTTTCCCACGGCCGATAATGAAGGCGCGCGTACCTCGATGGTGATGATGTTCAAACTCATTCCGTGCTAACTCAACGTCAGGACTGCGGGTAGCTGGCGGAGGCAGCCTACGGATGATGATTGCTGTTTTCGTTCTTTGTGGTGTTGGATCTTTCAGTGATCCACTGGCTGAGGCGCAACAATGGGCCTGCACCAAAGCTGCTCGGCATCAATACGGCACCTTGCTGGCAGAGACGATCCTTGGCTAGCGGCTACTCAGGCTGCGTCACTCAATGCGTCGCTGACGAGCGCGATGCGTCAGTAACTGGCGGCCGTTCTGTCTGGTGAAGATGGGCTAGCCTCGCTATTTCTCGACACGTATCAGCTCAGGCTAAACTCTGGTATGCGCGGTATTCTTAATCATTTCCATGGCTATCAAGCCGGCCCCTAGCCTGCATAACTCGATCGATTTTGCGGACAGTAATATCATCAGCACTCGTACAATCGCAATGCGCCTGTCTGATCAGATGCGGCGGGTGTACCGCGGACGGCACGGACTGCGACACACTGCCGCCTGACCGGCAGCCTGGGGAGAGACGTCCGCCGGTGTGGTACTGGTAGTACGGCTGAAGTGGCAGCGCGTCAGTTCGATGACGACTATTTAGTGCCGATCGAGTGTAGCATTGGCGTCTGACCGGCGTGACACTGTTACATCGGCCATTGCGGCCCGGCGTCGTCTTGTGTACTTCGTGCTGATGGCGTTATTCCGTGCCCCTGTGACGGTAGGCACTCGGCCATCATTTAGAATGAACTGCCAGCAGTGTATACGGCGCGCGGCAGCTCTGATTGTACCAACCAGACCGGTTTGAAATCGGAAGGGCAAATCTGTCTCGGTGACTCCGCGCCGTGGAGTTAAGTCGTCCTTGCTCAAAGTTAATTGAATCGTATAATCCGCCCTTAGCTGCATTCGAACCAACAGGGTTTTACCTTGTAGTTCAGCCAGAGCAACCCCTGTTTCAAATAATGGAATAGTTGGAATGCCATTATTTGCCGGGTTTAGAAATGCAAAGCGAACATAATCACCAACAGCAGCACTGACGTAAAAAATCAGCACCCCGCCAGATGAAAACATGTTGTTCTTATCAAACTCAGACGGATAAGAGTTAGCATCTTCCATCTTATTCCAAGCCAGCGCGACGCCTGTTCCTAGCGGGAAGTTCGCTTCAAAACGAAACTCCACCACATCGCCCGGCTTTTTCAATGAATAGGTATTAAACCCATGCAGTGATGGGGAAATAATATTTCGTACGTAGTTGTATGGAACATTGGTATCAATTGGTGGGTGAACAACACGACCACGACCAGCGACAACATCACGCCAGTGCGCTTTATCCATGTAGCTAAAGCCATTGTTGTAATGCATCACCGGGTAGCGGTTTTCCTGACGGTCGGCAATAAAATCTAACCAACCGATTTTGAGATAGCCCGTTACGATGTCGTTTTCAAACAGCTTTTGCGCCGTTGGAGGGATCTGAATACGAATTCGATTCAGACCATAACGCAACTTACCAATAAAACACGGAAAATCAGAACGACCAGAACCAGTATGTCCAATGCAATCTGGCGACACATCATCAAAAATAACTTTTCGGTGGTACTCCTGAGCGGTAAATAACTGCGATTCGACCAAGACGCGAGGCAAATCCACACGATCTGCTAGTTCGAATTTAGCTTGCTGATCTTTATACGCACGGTAAACAAGTGAATGATCGCGGCGTTCATTCCACACCCACAAATCAATCACATCTTTACCTAAAACCTTACCGACATCATTTTCTTGAATCATGCCGTTTTGATACAGCTTGTTCGCACCACGCATGGGGTCACTGGAACTAATATCACTTCGGCTTAACGCATAGCGAACTGCTGAGTGAACCACATCAAAACAGTGCCTGTCTTCAATCAGGGTCGGAACGTTTTCACGTTCAGCGGTCTTAAATAGGAACTCTGCTTTTTTCAGGTGGCCGATGTCGTTTAAGTGCAAGCCATCAGACGAGGCTGACGAAAAGGCAATTTTGTCACCGTTATTGTAAATCCAATGCTTAATCGCATGGTTCACATCCAGAAACTCAATGCCATATTCATGAGCCAAACGGCGCTTAACTTGGTCAACCAACTCGTTAACCTCGTTATTATTGCCATAATCCCCTGATTCGGCGGTATTGTTCGATGGTGGGCATGACATCATTGCTGGCTGAACACCACGAGCAAACGCATCCAAAATCAGAGCTTGATTCTCTACATACGTGCGACGTTCCAACAATTCCGGGTCAGTTGAGGCGGCAGAATCATTTAGCCCGAACATGATCCCTACCCACTCCAGATCCGCATAGGTTGCATTACCATAAACGGCATTGTGAACATTATTAACCGCCCACCCATCTTGCGCCTGTTTGCCGCGATAACCCGCGTTATAAACTCGGATTAAGTCATTCGCATGGAACTCACGCAGAATTCGCTGCATGACATTGGGATAAGCATTTGGCACCTCGGTATCATCATGATCATAAACCAAACCATCCGGTACCGCATTACCAACCAAACGGTCAATATTCCATTTAGAAGCTAATGTCACACCGTCAATCGTGGTAATGCGACCATCTGTAGTTGAGTCACCAAAAAAGCAAATCGGAGCTTTTTGTCCTGCTGCCCAACGTGCAGCTTGTCCCTGCAATGAGGTCAGACGCTTCGGCTTGGCAAAGGAAACGCCTGCATTCAACAATTCTCGAATACGTGCCGGACCATTCTTGTTTGGTTGCCAACCCGCCTGCTCTGGCGTAATAGTCAGGTTGCGGCGCACCCAATAACCGGAGGCGCTACCTGAATCAAACACGGTGGCATCATTCGCTGAATGCGGAGGGTTTGTCATCCAAATCAATGCACCGCCACCACCGTCACCTTCAGCATGATAACCAAGCAGCTCCACTTGTTGCCCTGGTGTGGTTCCGCGATACTTTTTCAACTGCTCAACATTCTTGATAACCGTAGCAAAGTTAATGGTGGTCCATTCTCGGCTGGCCGTCACAATGTTCGGGTCAATCTCAATAATCGGCTCTGCACTGGTAATGACAAAGATCATTTCCAATGTCACTGGCGTGGCAACATTGCCATTGTTGAGCGGCTTAGGCACATAAATGCGCGCACAGTTACCTACAGCGTGCAAATACGTCCCGCCATTAAACTCCGCCACTGCAGCAAATTCACGAATGATCAAATCATTCACATCATCTGGCAAAATGGCTTCTACTTTTAGCATCGGCACACTGTCAGGTGTTGGCTGCAACACATCCACGGAATTAACTGGAATACGTGCCAACTCATTAACCAATGAGGTCTGCGCTCGATCAGGCTGAACATACGTATCGTTAGCGTCACCGATTGCAATATGAGTGAATGAAATCTGCTTATTCTGCAGCTTGCCGTTTTGCTCAGCATTTTCACCAAGCACGGTTAAAATTGAGCCAAATTGTTGTTGGCTCTCTGGTGTTGTTGACATGGTTTACTCCAGAACCAACGATAAAGGCCCAGAGCGAATGCACAGGCCAATAAGGGAAATACAAGAAATTGAAGGACTGCCTTCTGTAATTGCTCTGATCTTCAGTGGGCCAGAACGCAAAGCGATACCTTGACGAGAAAAGCAACTAAGACTGGAACCAGACGAGCTCACCATGGAAGAAATCGACCATGGCCCGGCTTTAACACCTATCCCCTGACGACTAACAGAGGCTAATTTTTCAGGAGCTTCTATCTGGCTCGTGATATTGATGTTTGTCAGCTTGCTGCGCACATTTTTAGCGCTGTATATGACCGGAATGAGTTTCTGAATATCCCTACCATCAATTGGTTGCACCGTTGATAAGTAGTTCACCTCAAAATCACCAGGCTGAAGACGTTCTTTGTCTTCAAACCACTCTTTCACTTCCGTCAAATCACCACGAATAGCGCTAACGACACGCTCAATAGCTTCTCTAGTACCTTTTTTCCTTTGGATAAAGATGCTGTCTTTGATCACCTGCCGTTTACGCTCAACAGGCCAAGATGAATCCCAGTTATCAACTGACAAAGCCCAAGCTAAATGAGGCAATAAATGCTCAGGACACTTATCGGGGTTCCAAAGGTCTCGATTTGGAAAAGAAAGAGGCGGTGAAATCACCGCCTCTACGTCTTTTTCATGTTTGCTGGCATTAGGTGGCAGCAGGCTTTTCCCTGTCATGTTGTCACCCTCGCTGTTAGCGTAATGCTAGAAGCGTAGCCAGCGCTGAATTTATCATTGATGATGTCAGCACTTGGTGAAGTCATGTGAACCTTGTAAACGCCTGGAACACGCAAAGCGGCATAGAACCCATCAAGGGTTAAATCAATCCCTTGACGGTGCGAATCAGCCAGCCATTTATCTAACTGCTCACGGGAAGCTTTCAGCACTTCAGATTGATCTGGACCAGAAAACAGTTCTAACTCCGCGACTACTGGAAACTCATTGATATTGGCGCTTTGTACCACCACTTCATCACTGAGAGGTCGCGTTCCTTTCGGAGTAAGCGTATCTTCTACCAGCTTGATAAGCTCCGAGCTTGCTGTGCCATTTCCCTCATGGGAAAGTACAGAAACCGTAACCACCAATGTGCCTTTCGGTGAGTCCGTAGCAATACTTTTAACTCGACCATCAGCTGACAATGCCCAGAACTCGTAATCATCTGCGCTACCTGCTGTATTCTTGGCTCGGTTTGACAACTGAATCCGATACCGGAAAGCTTCATTGGACTCCATAATGCGCTCTCTTGGAGGAACTGCATTAGGGTCGCTCTCATCAATGACTAGGCGCTGAACATCAAAGTTAGCACCAATCACATCCAAATCTTCATCAACGGCATAAGCAAGCATAGTGGCATGAGCACCGTCATTAACACGCTGACGTAAAACCATTTCACGAAATGCTGCTACCTCTATCAACTTGTAAACAGGGTCAGATTCATTCACATCTTGATAATCAGGGTCTAACCCTTGATAGCGTTCAATCCATTCCTGCAGGATTTGCTCATAGTCCAACTGCTCTATCACTGCAGGCTTTGGCAGTTGGCTCATGTCTACGTTTACGGTGGCCATCATTTCACCTCTATGCCTTCCAGTGTTATTGGCTCACCATTGGGTTTATATTTGCCCTCAATAGTCAGCGTTACCGAACCAGGCTGAGCGGAAGTCACAAGAACTCGTGATACTTCAATACGCTTTTCCCACTTTTTCAGGGCTTGGGCACTTTCTGCCACAATATCAGCCACTGTTTCTGGGTTACCTGGGTTATCAATCAAATCGAACAGTCGACTACCATAGTCACGGCGCATTACCCGTGAGCCTATTGGTGTGGTGAGGATATCACGCACCGACTGCTTTAAGTGGTCGATGCCACTTAGAGCTCGACCTGTGGTTGCATCCATACCACGCATGGCAGTTATCCCCCTGCAAATACATTTGATGAGCCAGCTGCTACCACTGAGCCACAATCCACTGCATCACCGACACGCCCAATCGGCTTGCCGTTAACGAAAACAGACGATGAACCACCGGATAAGCTACCAGCATGGCAAGACGGTGAAGGATCACAATGAACTCCCCAAGCATCACCCTGACGGTGAACCGGAATACCATTACAAAACACATCCCCACTGCCTGCAGTGCTGCTTCTTGGAGGGAACGCGCCGTGGCCTGTCCCTCCGTCACCTTGTCGGGTTACGGCTGGCATTGCATGTACTCCAATAATTTCTGCTTACCTGAGCTGTAATCGTGCAAAATAACCATTGTCCAGCTGTTGCTGTGCTCAGTTTCCAACTCTTGGCTTGTGTCTGGGTCAATTGATTTCACGGTAACAGTGACCATGATGGTGTAATCCAATCGGCTAAGGTTGCTTGGCTTGAACTCCACCAATTCTTTACAAGGTGGCAGTTCTGGCCAGTCAGATACCCTCAGCACCTGATCACCATCCAGGTAATCAAGGAAATCTGGCTTAAACAGCCCCGATAAACTCGCAGCCTGCAGTCGAACACCGCTTAAATCTGCTGAGATAGTGAAAGGGTTTGGGTCATTTGGAGAAAGCGACCAGGTATAACTCAAAACCGTTTCACCCTCCGCAGCCTGATATGACATCAGGTAATCAAGATTTTCAGTAGTATCTGGCACCTGAAACAGCACCGATTCGATAGGTATCCAGCTCATCAGTTCAGATCCACTCGTGAGCCTGTGACTTTGAAGTTGCCACCTGCCTTAATATCGACATTCCCCGAGGCATCCAGCACCATATTGGCGCCTGTTTTAATGCTGAGGTCTTGAACGGCTTCCACTTTCAATGTGGCATCGGTTTTCACCGTGGTTGCTTTCGCCACGGTAACATCGGCAGTGCCATCGATCTGAGCACTCATGTTGCCCTCGATATGGCTAGTCACATTGCCCGTAGCATGAAAATTCACATCACCCTGAACATCTATGGTTAGCGTGTGGGTTTTGCGGTTATAGGTGAACGTGGTGCCATCTTCATAACGGCTTACATGTTCATCCGGTGAGGTACTCGGTACAGGGCTTGAGGCATCTGGCAGCGAGGGGATAACCACACCTGCAGATAAATCTCCAGACTCTGACAAGATAATCACTTGTTCACCAATAGCCAGAGGCTCCCAGTCTGTACGGTGCTTACTTGACTCTCTCCCTGAAATCCAAGGAAGCCAGCCAGTTACAGCATCTTTTTCATACTCAACCTTTACCCGTGGTGGTGACTGTTCAAAGTCCACGCTATGCACTCGACCACGGCGAATCATGTTAGCCATACGCCGCTGCAGATCGCGGACGATGTAATTCAAATCACCCATCCGGTACCACCTGTACATATTTATCTTCATTGGCATTGCCAATGTCTGGCGAGAATCCAACTTTAACCGTGGTAGGGGTTAACCCCTCCGGTTTGAATGCATCCTCACCCACTTCCACATCCTGATTGAACCTGATGGACCAAACCGCATAATCATCCAGTTCAGGGTTGAACGCATCCGGCTCAGCACTGACAAACACGGCTGGCTCTATTGGCATTCCGAAACGGGCTTCTTCCACTTTCAAACCAATGGCCATGGCAGCATTGCGCACTTCAAGCTGATATTGCGCATCCGCCATACCGAGAACAGCAAGGATTTCACAGTTCAATGTGACCGCCATTTGCCCGTTCATTGGCTGATTTTCAGCTCGCTCCCAGTCCATGACGGCAAAGAACGCGCAAGGCGTTAAAAGCTCCGTTTCGGTTTCTGGGTAGTAATCTACAGACTGAATCCACGGAAGCTGCTCTGTGAGCCATTGCTTAACTTTCTCGTGGTAGTCGGTTAAATGGATACCGTCACTCATCGTTGTGCAATCCGCCCTTTGAGGTCTGTAATAAAGTGTTTAAGAAAGATGTCTGGAATCTGGTCGAAAATCTCATCTTCGATTTTTACGTGAATAGCGTCATTTATCGGCACCGTTTCTTCCTTTACCGGATAACGGGCCTTGCCCTTGCGAGTGAATATGGATTTTCTTTTCCCTATCCTCGCCACAAAAGAATCTGGGTACATCTGATGGTTAAGCGATGAAGATGCTGGTTTATACTCTGCACCGTTTGGTGACTTCTTCGTACCAATTCGCTTAACCCTGCCTTTGAGCTTACTTATTGGCATATCATTCAAGCCAAACCATAACTTCAACTCATCAAGGGCCTTGCCACTTTTCTTTAATCGAAACTTTTGAAGTCGATTTCGGATTGCCTTTAGATTTCTGGCTTGCAGTTCATCTCTAAGCAAACGACGGCCTAACATATTCAATGTCACCGCCGTCCGTGAAAGCGCTCGATTGTATGCTTGGCGGAACTCTTTATCTGTTCCACCAAGCATCAACTTCACCGCTTCCAGCTCTTCGAGATCAATATCGAATAGAAGGTTTTGTTGATTTGTCGCCATTGAACTCACCCAAAGTCAATTTAGTGAGACCTGAACCATCCGGCTCTGGGTTTATTACTTGGTAAACTTTCTCGCTACCATCAGAAAACCGAAGAGTAACCACCGCTCGACGAGAAACACCTGCTGCTTTGTGAGTTTGAACAAAAAGCTCATTGTCGACATCTGACACTTGGCCACCGCCAGTTAAAGAGCTAATAGCCGCTGGATTATCAAAAATACCTGGTACTGGTTCTTCTTGCCCTGCTATAGCTACGGTAACGTTGGAGAACGTATCAAAAATGATGTTATCGGCTTCATTCAACGCTGACTCAAAATCAAACATTTATCACCTCTACAGAGTGGCGATGATATGTGCCAAACCAGCTTCAACCGCTTCCATCGCGGTATCTTCGTCAAGGAAAGGCTTTTCACCGGATTTTGCTAAAACTGGCTCGCCGTTTGCGACATACTGAAAAGGTTTAGCAACGAGAACTTGCACCTCACCTTGATCATTAGTTTTAGCTTCAGGGACTACCCCATCGTCTGTGATAGTTTCGCCTTCAGGCAATTCACCGATACCGACAAGAACTTCCGACTTGTCTGATTCTTGACCCTCGGCTTCTTGGCTTTCACCACTGGCAAGATTATCAACGTCATTTCCTTGCGCTTGCGACTGATCTTCATCTTCATTTTCGGATTCATCCCCGTCTGGCAGCTTGGCTTCCAGTTCGTCAATGATTGCGTTTAACTGCGATTCTGTCGTTTTGTCATCGTATTGCGGCTCGGTAATGTTCAACTCACCACATAGCTCATCAATACGCTTTTTTAGGTTGTCTTTTCGGCTCATGATTAGCTCCAAAGAAAATGGGACCGTGGTCCCATTGATTTTTACTCTGTCGAAACGCAGGATTAACCTACTTTGACGACCACCACTTTGTTCACGTCGATCAAGTACATCGCTGGCGCAGACTCAGTCTTCGTGTAGCGAACTTCAGGATCGCCACCTTCCGTCCAGTCCTTAACGTAACGCTCTGCTTCATCAAAGCCTTCTTTCTGTGCAGAAAGGTCTTGAATCTGACCATACAGGCGAGCACCACGAACGGACGTATGTGCCAAGATTAAGTGGAAGTCTCGCTGCACTTTCTTGGTTGTACCATCGCGGTCAATGTACTCTTCATCCACTACGATGATGGTTACATCACCAAGGTTGCCTTTGATGCTAACGGTCGCACCAAGATCTTTTAGTGCAGTTTCAAGCTGAGAATTGGAACCACGGCGTGTTTCGAGCTTGTCGTTAAACTTCTTGAACTTGCGCATCAGTGCCCACGTTTTAGGGTCTGCGATCAACGCATTGGTCAAGCCTTCGGATAACGCTGCCCACTCTTCAATATCTGCAACAATGTCGTAAGTTTCGAAATCTTGGCTCGCCCACTTCGCACCACTCAGAAGAGTTACGTTATTGTCAGGGTTTCGGCCTGCATCAATTTCGTAAGGCTTTTCGATGTATTGGCTGTCGATGATGGTTTTACCGTCATACACCATCTCAGCACACATCAGTTCTTCACGATCACGAACCGCTTGCTCTTCTGTGTCGAGGTTTTGCATCACGATAGCGTTCAAACGATCTGAAGCAGAAAGGTTGCCATTGATTGGTTCACCAGGACGGCGTTTGATACTTTGATTTGCTGTTACCGGATGCTTCGATTTTACGTAAGCCGGCTTGAAGCTCGATGTTTTAAAACCTTGATTGCGATCTACCGCAGCACCAATCATCGGTGAGCAAAATGCAGCAATTTTGGTTTTATTTGGGATCATGTCTAGGTCGACTTTTTCCGTAGAAAACGTGTAAAGCTCACGGAAGAAGAAGCGCATGAAGAAGTTATCACGGCGAATGCTTGATTGTGTTACCGCACCAAGCAGTTCGCGAGTTGTATAGTTGTCAGGCATAAGAGACTCTTTTTGTTTAATCCAAAAAAAAACGACGAATTAATATTCGTCGTCTACGTACACTGCGCTACCAATAAATGCTGCGCGCTTTTGCTTGTCGGTTGTCACTGTGTCTGGCCAGTTAACAAAACCAATGCGAAATCCGCCTTGCGGATACACGGTAGAAAGCTGGTCGCTACCAGTGTTCACCACATCTCGTGCTGACATTGCTACGGCTTTGCCTGGTGTGCCATCCCATTTAACCAGCGTGGCGGCATCCGTTGCATCCATCATTAGCGGTGTACGAGCCGGGAACGCTTCGCCCGATTTGATTGTGGCTCGCGCTGTTACCGGAGCACCAATCATGAAATCATCTGGTGTGTATTCAGTTGTTTCAGTCATTGTTTCGTCCTTAGTCGATACGTGTGTAAGAAGCGGCTAACGCATTAATGTTTTGCTGCTCATCGGTGAGGTCACCAGAACCAACATCCTGACCAAGAGGTTCACCATGTTCTGCAGCAAGTGTCTGCAACGCTGATGAACTCTGCGCAGCTGCACTAACCGGAACAGATGCCAGAATGGTCTTCGCTTCTTCCACGGTGATCTTTGGATTGTTTGCTAACTGGTGAGCTAGAGATTCACGACCTTTACTTTCTTCTAAGCCGAGAATGCCCATACAACGCTCTCGTTCCTGAGTGGCAGGATCTGCGTTGGCTTCCGGTTGAGCATTTGATTGAGGTTCTGCAGCATTACCTTCCTCTGCTGTTGGTGTTTCTGGAGTCGCTGGAGCTGATGCCTGTGGCTGTATATCTGCTTGTCCCGTTGCGACTGGTTGAGTTTGTTCTTGCACCGTCATAGCGGCTCCCATATCAAAGGTTGATTGTTTTTTCTTGAAGTGCTCAGCCATCAACTGAACTGCATCAAGGCCATTAACGACTTCATCAGCGAAGCCAACATCCACCGCAGCCTGACCTTCATAGGTTTCAGCCTCAGTTTCTAAAACTCGTTTAACATCGATGTTCATATATGCTGCCGCTTTTCCAGCAAACATCTGTCGAGTGCTTTCCAGTTCGGTCTGCCACTTTTCACGAACATCATCAGGTAATGCCTGATAAGGATTCCCATCGGCTTTATGTTTACCTGCAGTAATTAAGGTGATTTCCGTACCTTTCTGCTGCAGCATCTTTTCGATATTGGTGTGCGCCAAAATAACGCCAACAGAACCCGCTACCCCTGTCTGAGTAATCAAACGACGAGAGCACGAACTGGCAACCATCTGCCCAGCACTACAATGCATGTCGTAACCAAGTGACCAAATTGGCTTTATTTTTCGGTACTCTGCGATTTTGTCTGCTAAGTCAAAGCAACCAGCCACCATCCCGCCGGGGGTGTCCATGTCTAGCATGATGGCTTTCACTTCTTTATCCGACATGGCTTCTGTTAAGCGGTACATGATCCCGTCATAACCTGTCATGCCTGAATACGGTTTAACGTAGCCATATTTGTGAACTAAAGAGCCATCAATCGGGATAATGGCGATACCATCCACAACCTGATAGCTACGTTCACCACTGCGACGTCTGGTGAACTCGGATGCTTCCTTTTTCATGTCTGACTCACGCAAGACATTGCCATCTGCGTCAGTCAGCTGAATTACATTGCCGAGGCGCTGACTCAGAGCTGAGAAGAAAACACGGGCATAACCAGCTTCAAGCGCCAGTGGTCGGTTGAATGTATTGCTGATTAAGTGTTGTAAATTACTCATTTGGGCTCTCGTTTGGGTTGTCCGGCGCTAACGCCTGGAGTTTCATCCAACTTGGTGGTGGTAAACCTTTCGATTTACGCTCTTCCATCTCAGCCATCTGCTGATCGAAGATTTCTTGATAATCTTCACCAAGTAACGCCAGCTCTTTCTCATAGGTGGACAAGCCAGCCTCAATACGAAGAACCGCTTCTTTCACCTCTTTCAGGCCATCAATCGCTAATCGGCCAGAGCCAATCCAGTCACTCTTTGTCCACGCATGGCGACGCCGTAGAAACTAAATCGCGCCTTGCTCGGTAAGGTGATGTATCCACGAATGATCATCTCCTCAAACAGCAGGGTGAAGATTTGACTAGCGAATCGGTTCGCAATGATTTTTCGACGGCCCATGAAGTAACGCCACGAATCATTGTGAGCAGCACGGATAGTGCTGTAAGACATCTGAGAGTAATTGCGAGATAGCTGGGCGTAATCTACGCCAAGACCTGCAGCGACATATCGAATAATCGACTGCTCTAGAGCCGCAAATCCATTATCGGCATTGCCTGCGCTGTGCAGGTTGATTTTGTCGCCTGGCATTAGGTGAGGAAGTTTAACGCCGTTGAATTTCACCTCATTCGCGGCGTAGTAATCACCGTATGTCATCAACATCTTCTCGATGGCACCGTTTTGCTGGTTAGCACCAAACAAGAATTCCATCGCCTGATCAGAACCGAGCTCTGACTCGATACTGGCTGCATACATCGCATTGACAATGGCTCGCTGAAGCGTTGTATTTTGTAATGTGTCGAGCATTTTTAATTGCTCCAAACACGACAAAAACTTATTAACGCCTCGACACTGACCACCTTCCGAGGGTTCAAATACATGTAAGAAGCCCATTCGACCGGAGCGCAATCGCTTAGGTACTTCACGCCACTTCTTCGGCATGCCGAAATTATCAGCGCCTTCTTCAATAAAGTAGGAAACGGCCTCTCCGTTTCGGTTGAACTTCATCCCACCACGTTGATAGGGTTTATCCATCATGTAGTTCGGGTTGTTCACCTTGCGAGGGGCAACCATTCGAATGCAGGTTGAAAAGTGCGAATGGCGTCGATCAATCCACTCTGGCTTTGCCATGATTTCGCCAGCATGAGCATGCGTTTCAATGCCTTCACGCATCATCATGGTGAATGTGCGGCGACCTTCTGCATCAATAAAGCAGTTAGGATCTTCAGCAATATCACGAAATATTGCTTCAACTTCTCGAACAAAACCTTTGTCCGGTTTTAATCCAAGCAGTAACCAATTCGGCTTATAACTTAGGCGAAACTCAGAACCAATAATGTGGTCCTTGTGGAGCTGGATACCATTCGCTGCAATGCCATTGTTACGAGTTACATCGTCCGTTCTGGCATTAGCCTGTTTCATAACAGGCAGGAACGCAGCATCCACTGATTTGGACGGTGGGTTCCAATCGCGCATCTGGCCACCAAACCCTGAACCGCCAGCTCTGAACACCGCCTCTCTTAATGGTGTCTGACCATCTGCGGCCAGTAGTCCGGTATTTGTCATTACATTCCGACTCCTGCTGGGCGACGGCGACGAACTGAACCAATACCTAACTGAGAACGAAGGTCATCAATATAGGCTCGCAGGTTCGTGAATATTCGCTCGGTTAAATTCTACTTTTCGGTCCCCTTTCTCTATTGAGACCGCCATACTGCCTGTTTGCAGCTTGTGGTAGGCGCTTTCCGCCTGCTGCAGCATTTCTTGTAAGGTCATTTGCCACCTTTCAGTCGAGCGGCCAATTCAGCAATGCTTAGGCCGGATGATTGTTGTTCTGGTGTGGTTTGTTGTTCATTTAGCTCTAAGCCAAATTTATGAATGAGAATATTGAGTGCGGCGTAAGCGTAGTTCCAACCATCCAATGCTTCGTCGTATGGATGGTATTGCTTAACCCACCGCCAAACCTGGCGACCTGATTTGTCGTGTTCGAGTTTTTTTTATTGGCTGAGCAAAGTTGCTTGAAAAACTCATCTCCAGCGATATCGTCATCCAATGGAAAATGAATACAACCAGGTACTGGCTCATCACCTTTTGGCGTGAGACATAAACGGCTATATAGCCTCTGCTTGATACCGTCGGTACCTAATCTGGTCAGATAAACTTTTTTGTTGTTCTTCTTTCGTGGGAAGTTTTGGATCGGCTTGCCATATTGGTTTTCACCCTGAATCGGTATCACCCACATAACGCCATGCTTACGACTCATTTCATAAACATCATCGGTCTTGTGGCCCATGGCATCCCAACACCAAAGCTTAATGTCCATCACTTCGCCATTTCGCTTGGTATAGGTTCGATAAAGTGCTTTACCTACAGCATCTTTCAAAACCTGACCGGAAAGATCACCGAGCAGAACTATGTGATCGACCAACCAACACTCTTCGCCAGAACCCCATGCCCAAACGTACATTTCAATGCGGTCATCTTGGGTATCAATACCGCCGGTTAACGCGACGGCTCTATCTGGTACTGGATTCTTTTTACGCTCGCCAGCCCACCAAATTTCCCGGCGTGCCTTTAGGTGTTCCCAATCAAGCTTGTCGCCGTTTTCCCCCTCCCAAAGTTCACCGAGAGTCAGGTTAACAAACGTCTTTAATTGGCTAGGGTCATCTTTCTTATTTAGAAAGTCTCGGACGATACCGCGCCAGCCTGCACTCAATTTGGTGTTGTAACCGGACCAAATGTGAAGACCAACACTGGTAGGTGTCTGCGCCGGATTATCATCGGAATCAAAAAAACTCATGACCATCTCTGGTCCAAGTTCCATCTTCTGCTTTCCACCGACCAGCAACCTCCATCTTGTAGAGATGTTTGTAATAAATCGGGTCATCGCAATTAACACAGCTGTAGTAAACCGACTTGGCTTTTTTATCTACAGTAGGCTGAGTGTTATCCCACTTGAATCCGTGTTTATCTTCCTTACTACCCCACTGTAAAACCTGCTCAGTTCCACAATGCGGACAAGGTAAATAGAATCGAAAGGTCAATTCCATCTTGGCCATCAGTCTCTCTACGTGAGACTCGCCAGCATTCGTTGGTGTCGTTCCCCAACGAGCCATGGGAAATGCGGCACCTTCTAAGCGCATTCGCGCCAGGTCTATTGGGTTACCCTCTTTCCCGACCTCCCAATCCCAGCCGTCTATTTCATCCCCAAACAAGGCGCCTTTGGTAAGTGCACGCATGTTTCGCGGAGTTGATGTGCCGAGAATATGAAGTGACCAACCAATACCCTGCTTATACGAAACAGTGTTGCGGTGATCTTTTGCAAAAAGAGCAGGAAAGATCCTCTGCATGATTGGCATTTCTTGCCAAGCTGCATCAATCTCTGTAACCGATATGTTTTTCGCATCGCTCTCGGTTGGTACGTAAATCA
The DNA here is from genome assembly GCF_024347355.1 of Vibrio chagasii. Taxonomy (NCBI): domain Bacteria; kingdom Pseudomonadati; phylum Pseudomonadota; class Gammaproteobacteria; order Vibrionales; family Vibrionaceae; genus Vibrio; species Vibrio chagasii. The sequence continues at coordinate 48,798 of NZ_AP025468.1, read as the reverse complement.
CTGAGTTGGTTTTAAACTGAGCATGCAAGCAAGTGTTTGCAGCAATCACCAACTTTGACCATCCAACACGCGCTGACTTTTGCATCGTCAGCTCTGCGATTGCCCGGTTGCACATCATGTTAAGTGGCACAACCTGCAATGGCAGGGTTTCCCAAAAACCCTCTTCCTGAGATGAACCTGCCGCCAATCGAAAATGCTTGTTAGCCCACTCGGCTCCCTTGATTGCGATTGTTCTCTTCATCCCCATCAAGCCACGTTGGACAGCTCTCTGGATCGCCGTCCATGTAATCGGTGAGGTTTGGTTGAACATCGGCACACTCATTTAATACAGCAGCGATCACAGCCTCTAGAATTTCCACCGCTTCGGGTGGCATGTCAGGCCATGCGTTTTTGAGTTTCGGGAGGAGAGTGTCAAGTCGGGTACCTACCCTAGCTGTGACTTGCTCTAATGTTTCGACAATAACTTCAATGGGTGCGTAGCTCTTCTCGAAAAGGACTCGCTTGGCTTTCTTCATCGCAATCGTCTCTCGCTTATCCTCAAGCTTGAGCTCTCGCTCTATTTTCTCGAACGATTCCTCTTCATCATCGTCCGTTTCCGGTTTTTGATTTCCGGCTTTTGCTTGTCTTAAATACGAGTTGTACGCGTGGTTACACGCTAGCGGGTCCATGCCATTTCTACCTATAGCAGCAGGCAGAACCCCTTGTTGTATAAGGTTTCGGACCTGTCTATCTGAAATGCCAAGGAGCTTTGCTACATCCGACTGCGTAAACTTCTTGTCTGGATTGAATAGGTTGCTCATTCATGGTTTTTGACCGGAAACCGGAAACCTCCAAAATAAAAAAAAATTTTTAACGAGAGCTTTTCTGCGAGGTCACGCCCCCGTGGGGTTCCAGATACGCCGGAAGGACCCATTGCGACCACGGTCGCAATCACTCGGGCTTCGGTGTCTGAGACAGAACACGAAAGATGATCGTCAACGCAGCTGCAGTAGCGTTCAGCCCTGCATACACTGGCACACTCACATGCACCTGAACCAAAGGAAGCAGAGAAGCCAGCAGGTTCATAGCCACAACGGCTAGCGACCACTGGATAGTCCACAGCTTTCCTGACTCTTTCCAGTTATCAATTAACTTCATCGGTCACTTCCTTTGATGCCTGGATAGCTAAGCAGATAGCTTCTTCAAGACGTTGCTTGGCTAAATCCATCTTTGTTGGGTTAGCGGTTGGCTGGTTACTCATTAGCTTCTCCAGTGCCGCGCCTTGTGTATTCAGAATTGCTTCAAACATAGCTACCTCATTACGTCGATTGAACATGCACAATCCAGCGCACCACCTACATATCTATCGACTATTCCGTTCGTTGGTTCGGGTTTGCTAATGGCCAGTGGATTGTCTAGCCAGTAGCTGTCATGAGATTGGTTTCCGTAACGAACGCATCGTCTGCCCGTTCAGTTATCGTTACCCGCCCACTTGGGAGTTAGCCGCTACATGGTCTGTCCTCATCCGGGTTAATGCTCATTTCAGTTATTCCTAAACAACCTCATAAGGCCGCTTAGAAATAAAGCCAGCAAACGCTGGCTTTAATGAAAGCAATGGATTTAGTAATGGAAAGTGCTCGCGCTACTTACCGCTATTTATCTGCCTGCTTGTCTTGGTACCACTGTTTGATCTTGTCGGGCTTCTGCCCACACTTCTCTAGTGCACCTTTCCAAATCAGGTCACGTTCAACAGCTTCATCCCTTGTAAGGGGAGGGCTATCGAATGGAATCTCACAAGGTGTAAGGTAAGCAGCTGGTGGAAGCACTACAACGTCACGAGTCTGCGTCACCACCTTCAGGTCGGTAGTGCTGCCACATCCGGTCAATGACAGGCTGAGGCAAACGCTTAGTGCCACAATCATCTTCTTCATCTCGTAGTAGTCCTTTTAGTTCACCAACCGCTTTATTCACGCTTGCGTCCACGGTCGCAGTGTAGTTTTCCATGTAACTCACTGCCTTTCGCTCATCCTCTAAATGCTGAGTGAGCGTGCCAATGGTCGCGTTTAATTCAGTGTTTACCTGCGTCACAGTTGCAATGGATAGCTTAACAGTTGCGAGTTCGGCCTGTTTGGTTGCAATAGTTGAGTCTTTTGACTCAATCTGTTGCTCCAGGTAATCGACACGCAAAGAGAAGAAGCCAATCACCAATCCAAGCGCCACGATAAAAATGCCGTTCATCTTAGTTAGCAAAACATAGCTCCGTTTCTTTCTGTCTCCGTTTCACCAAGCCGGGCAACTTCTTCCCAGCCCCATACACCCAAAACTTCAGCTCATTGCAGGCTTTGGGATAGTCACCCTGCGGATGTGCTTATAAATGCGTGTCTCGCTGCCGTCCGGGTTATGCCTGAATCGCGTGCAGCCTGTGTTGAATATGAATGATGTGAAAGCATCAATTTGCCCTTGGCTCATCGGAGCATCACCCATTGAAGCAACGAGACATTCTTCTGCTGATTTAATGTTTCTGGACCCAACCTCGAAGCGACTTGGATTCAGTCACCGGCTTATCATCCACGCCATGAGTATTCCCACGCCATTAGTGACAAGCCAGAAGGGCAAACATAAGATTCAACTGACATCCCTCTGCATTGCCTATGATCTCAAGCGCTTTTGGTGAAACTATCAAATCACTTTTGAACCACTCTGCCAGTAACGAGCGATGATATATGACAGAACAGACAAATTTTGTTTTTAGCCTTCATTATCTGTCGTCCTCATCGAGAAGTGCCTCAAGAGGCCTGCCGCTGGCTACTCTTGCCTTTACATTGCGGTGTTCTATAAATGAAACTCAAGTGAAGAATGAAGAGGTTAAATGGTGTTATTGTCACTACATCTCGCTACCAAGTGACAGTCACTCAGCTCGTCCGCGGCCTTTCACTCTGGCACATGGCGACAACTCAGAGCGGCCGCCATGCCGTTTCTCTAGCACAGAGCCTCACGCCTTGCTGTTTTTTGCTACTGGCCAGTCACCGTCGAAGCGCCTTCTCCATCTCGTCACAATACACGCAGCTGAACCGGAAATTCACAGCGTATCAGCACCACATCAGCCCTTTCCGATCGCTCGCGCATCAGCCCAGCACCTGCCGGCTGGATGCTTCGCCCGGCAATGGCGAACGTCTGAAACATCGGCAGCGGCTGGCATCGTCACAGACGCCGAGACGGCGCAGGTTTCATACCAGCCCGCTCGCAAAGCCGATCGATTTAATCAGCATTAGCTATATCGTGCTACTGTTCAGGCACCGGTAATAGCGACGCCCAGCAGTTTCATATTGTCACGATTAGAAGCTGCTCATTCGGCCGGCACTGTACCAGTGCGAACGAAGATCTGGCGCTCGCAAGCCTGGCCGATTTCACGAAATGCCTAATGAATCACGCCACTTTGAAACGGGGTTCGATCGGTGAGGCCGAACAATCCTCTTGCCCGCACACTTCGCGTACTAGTCATGACGACATCACAGCGACGCCCGGTGGCGGTAGAACGAAGGCAAGGGTCGAGCTCTTTCTTCTTCGCCATAAACCATTAGGCTGCCCACAACCCATATGGTCCAGAACGTTAAACGCGATGCATACAGCTTGTGTCACAGTATCACCGGAGACCGCCAAATTCCGCTACACCATCTGCTCGCCAGCACGCCTCGCCACTGATTGAATCCCAGCGCTCTTTCTATCCCGGTGGATCCGTCAACAGGTCGACGCCACATCGGCAGGTGCCAGGCAGGCAGTCTGCATTGCCAGCCGCACGATTACCAAAGAACGAATTGCGCACGGCGTCAGGCCTCCCAACGCCAGTCATATAGCCACTGCGTGAACAATACCGCTCAGCAGAGCCAAGTGGGGCCCACCTGGCGCATGATCAACACGGCCGTCTCACGCACTGCAGCCCACGTCAAACGGTCCGTACCGCTGCCGTGTTCGGGGACGAAATCGCCGAAGTTTAGTTCTTCACTGCCATGCTCGTCCATTATTAAGCGAAGTATATCTGCAAACTGAGCATAATGAATTCACCCTGTACCGAAGCATATTGTGCCTAAATTCATTTTCTCAATCAACAATGTAAAAGTGCTTAAGCGCTTAGGAACAACACTCGGTGCCGTGGTACAGGCGACGTCGCTCTTTCGCTTGGGCTGTGCCTATATTGCGATATATGCATAGTCTGTTTTCAAACAAGAACGACCTTCCATATGGCCAGGCCACGAAGCACCAGACTCGCGCATTGCCTGTCTTTGTCATGGACTGGCTCCTCGGCGCGTATTTGGTCAGACTATCACTGGCGTATTACAAAGACGGAAAGCCAGTCCTGCTTTTGCGAAATACTTCAGTGATCACGACCTTCTTAATACAACAACCACTGCCAGTAATGGTTCACGCCTTCGCACAATAAGCCAGAGAACCAGCACCTGCGACATCGCCGAGCTACTGAGCCCAAACCAGCTTCGCGCGATGATTTATACATGACAACATTTTAGCGTCCGAGTGTTATACAGACAAGCGACGCCACGCAGCTACGGCGCCGGGTCACGCTCGATAATAGCCTACAAATCCATCACTGCGTCGCGCCTTCTTTGCCTGTAATAATCAGCCTGTCTCCCTGTACTTCCTTTGATCCGGCAGCCAATACATATATCTGTTAACACGATCGATTAAAGATTACTGGGCTGCCTGGCACCAAATCGACATCACACATCAAAAACAAGTCTACCAGCAGTTTACCACAATGCATAAATAACAGTTAGCCTCATCAACGGTCGGGAACAGTTAAAACAGTGTTGCCTCCACTTATCCAGCCCACCACCTCAAACCATAGCCTCTCCGGTCACGCTCGGCAGTAAATTGGCGAGCCTCACGCCTCGATCATAACCAGCGCACCTTTCTCTGTCCCTCCAATCCAGACGTCACCACCAGTATCGACTTCACGTTTCGGCCAAGTACATTCGCCACTCCGCTTTCTCCAACAAAGATAAACAGCGCAGCTAACACGTACATCAACAAATAACCATTATATTCAGGCCGGTCAAACAGCGGCCGCAAACCACCCAGTCCGCCCAACCAAGCCATGCATGAGCCAGTTCAAGGCGCCGCTCAATACCCGGCAGATCTAAATAATTTGTTCACCACGCAAACCGAATCGTAATGAATATAACTGCTCACCCAGTTTCTTTACTTCAAATCAGCCTTGCCGAATGGCAGCCCGCGTCACCTTGTTGCAAATCAAACCACAAACCTCGGCGATAGCCGCGCACAGCAAAACCACGACTCACAAACCGGCATATTCTTCCGCCACGAACAGCATTCGCTTAAAAAATTTTTGTGCCTGCCGTCGAACAGCGATTCATGATGTTCCCTGGGCCCATCATCGCTCTGATTACCTGCCAGCCTCATGCTCAGTAATTTTCGATGCCGCTGAGTCTCTAGCACGAACAGCCAGGTTAAATGCCGATCAGATTCAACCGACGAGCGGTGCGGGCTCACTGTCGCGCATTCGACATCACGTAGTTCATCGAACACGATATCAACGCGAATTTACGCCTGCCTTTTCAAGATCATAGCAAGAATATCCAGCGTTTTTTGTGACGTGAATCTTCACCATTTTGAAGAATGAACCACAGAAATATCATTACACAGAAATAAGATCATCATGATCAAGATCTTCCGACTGATTGTCATCTTAAGTGTTCTCTGACTACATTTACGTGGGCTGGAATCCATCAGCAAGCGACGTTACTGTTTCAGTGTCCGTTGCCACAAAAAGTTCCGTTATTCATTCACTCACCATAATATTCAATGTCACCAACGTTGCTCTTCCAGCTTGGCACCATCTCATCCAACTGGTGCTAAGACCGCACAGCTTTATCTTATTGCTTGGAATGACCAGCGTTATCTCCAGGCCATGGCCGCTGTTGTCTCTCAACCGCCGCACAAGTTCGCCCACCAGACGGCCGAACCTTACTGCCAGTGTGGTCGATCCTGAATCGCCTTCTGATCTTCCATTTGCCGAGGCCAATGACTCCCATATGTTCGAGCACTGCTGCTACTTTCCAGCGCCAAGCAACGATGCCATCTGACGCCACTCTTTGATTAGCGGCTTGTCTTCCGAATTCCGACGTAAAGCAACGTATTATTGGCGTCAGCACACCAGAGCCGAGTGCGGCCAGCAGTGAGGGGCCCTTGTTCACACTCCATTACGCAGCCTCCCTACTGTTAACGTACTCCGAATCAGCATCAGTGGTTATCACGCGCACCAACAATTTGTTTCCGAGCCACCGCTCCGAATTGGCGTTGTACACCGCAGGGCCAAAGATCTAGCTCAAGAACGCAAGCCTTAATACCAATGGCCTCATCAGTTCTTTCTTTCGCCAATCTTTCAAACAGATCGAACTTCAAACTAACATTTAAATAAGTCGACACAGTCGCCAAAGCCCGCACCAAACGGTTTACTATCACCGACAGCAGCTGAAGCCAAACACTAGCCGATCACTAACGTTAAATAATCGCCACATGCCAGTTGCCTATCCCAGAAGTGATGACGTCAGGTGAGGCTGTAGCCCGTACTCCCAGAATTCAGACGCCGCAGCTGTTTCACTACTGTCTTTAATCAAGTCTCGGTAAACAAATCGTTGCAAACGGTCATCCAGCCGCCACTTTCTCGACTGCCGTGCCTTACTTCTCGACATCGCCTATTTGCCGTCAACTTCACACTCATAAGTTAAAGCCTTCTGTTGCCTACCCACCGTACGAGAATAGGCACAGGCCTATAAGCTAACACGCACAGATTAAGCTATGCATGTAACAAGGGGCCGCATCCGTGCCAGTTTTTGCATTGACGACTGCACCTCAGCTCACGCCTATATGTTGTCGACCAGCTAACTTGAAACATGGCATTAACTCACGCTCAACCGCTCAGATATTAAAGACGTCTCAGCCCTGCCTTCGTCGACTATCGGCTCTCGCCTGGCTACAGCTTCATTCCACGCGGCTGATCGCTACATCGATTGTACCGCCGCGATTGACGCTGAGTGCAATAAACTACCCACCCTGGTGCTGTGTAAGTCATCTGAGAACTGTCGAAGAATGATATGCGACGACGCTGCTTTAACCTCCCGGCAACCGATCCAACGAACTGCTCGGTGCTATTTCACCAGTTGTACGTTTATAGCTCAGTCAACATGACTGGTCTGGTTGAACTGGTTGAATAACACCGCAACATCAGTTCACGGACATTTCACAACATCGCCAAACTCAACCAAACAATACGAGCGATCTGCTTCAAACAGTGTTTCCAAGCCAGAAAGTACGATTCAAGGTCCACCACTGTCATGGCCGTACAATGGTTCTAGACTGCCGTTTTATCTAACGCCTGCCTTTGGCGATAGTGACCATGTGCCAAGATTTCATCTACACTCTTTCTTGCAGCCACTGCATCACCAGCAAAACCACTCACGCCGGAAACTCATCACTCAGTTATATATCAGCTGGAGGTGTCATCCAGAGAGGCAGAATGGCACCATACCTGCCGGCGAGTTACGTTTTCATCCAACACGTGCCGATGCACCAATAGCATCACTGCGCAATTTGGCTTCAGTCCGTACCAGAGGTTAGATTAAGAATCCAACAATGCAAATAAATATTGGCTTCTTGCTCAAATGTTCAGCAGCAAAGTACTACTCCAGACGCTTGCCGACCTGACTCTCGGTATAGTCCATTGCTGAGCACACTTGAAAAACTCTCATATTTGGTCTCCTGGCATTATGTAGCTCATTTCCGCCGCTTCGTTCTGCTTGTCGTAATCAATGCCTCCACACATGCGTGAGCACCAGCCAATAGCTACAAACTCCAGAACGCAATCACCGCATCGCTCTGTGAATGCAGCTGGCGTGAGGCCTGTTAGACACATCGCTATTAATTGTTTGCCACGTCAGTTATGTCGCCATCTTCACCAGCCTTCGCTTTCTGGCCGCAGACCGAATGCCGGCCAGTGGCACGCCCATTTCAGCCGCGGCTTCTCTGTTCGTCACGGTCCAAATTCTCCTGCTGATCGACCAACATTCGGCAGCCCAGCCGCCGACCACGCACTGGCTTACCAGCCAGTTCTGCAATATGCGCTAGGCAGCAGGCCTTTACCAGCATCACGCCTGCTTCGCTGGCAAGCCAACAGCGCTGGCAGCACCGTTCCACTCTCGCAGATTTGATGCCCGGCCCGCCTTTGTAACCATCAGTACGCCTGTAACAACACGGTTGGGAGCCGCACCCTCAGCGTCAATCAGAAATATGTTCTGCCTTGTGTCGCACAATCCGCGTAAGTTTGATCGGTAGCGGCGACTGACTGCTCGAGCTGTCACAATCGATGCCTCTGATCCCTAGCGAGACAGGCCCTTTTTCTCTCGTCGATATTTTAGGAGACGAGCAGGTTCTGCCGTCGCCAGCACCACAGCCGAATATGTCTCATATTTGGGAACCATCTAACAGCGCCTTACCCTTCGCCCTGTCAGCTTACGCGCAACGTCCCTATCACACTGAGTCAGCACAGCAGCCATCGCAATAATAGCAGGTAAATACCGAGTTTCGTACAGTCGATCTACCTCTCGAGTCGCTAGTAGACTAAACTCACAGTATACGCTGTAAATCAGAGCATCGCCAAATGTTTCAGTCGATCATTCCGATTCATTAATGTATTGATCTCTGCAAACATCACAGTCCGAGAAATAGGCATGCCGATTTAACTGATCCTCTTTATTTGCCGAATCCAGTGATGAAGTGTCACAGTAAGTACAAACCCGTTCATCGCTTGCTCGGGTCAGAGCGGCTCAGGAAGAGCGCCATCCAAGGCATGGACCCAATCAGCGGTGTGTTCAACCTGATCAATCGCTCCACCTTCAGCACCGACTGCTTCATTCAGGTGCCGTAAAGCGTTTCGCTTTCCGGTTCACCAGTTCACTTGACCAGAACCGGCAATAATTATCAAATGCACGCGCCGACGTTCTTTCTTCGTTCAGTAGGTCTCGTTATCGCTGATAACAATGACCAAATCCTGCGCCGTATCCCGACATTCCATTACTCCACGTAACCTTTCAGTGAGTCACTTTCACCTACTGTTGGTGATGACTTCCATTTCCAGTATTAAGAGTTTAGATCGAACACACCCATGGCTTCAGCTTCAGACATATTTCCACGCCACTGCCTAGACATGCTCAATATTTATTATTCTACAAATGACACCGTGCAACCTAGTAAGCCTAGCCACTCTTAACCCAGCTGCTTCTAATCTTTAGCAACTCTGGGCCTACTTATGCCAGAATTGAGTCTTATTTAATGTTGTTTGCTTTCGCATAAAACGTAGGAAGAACTTCAATCTTCACATAGAACTAAAGGCAGCATAACTGCTGCAGCTCAGCAGCAGCAGATGATTAGCGTAAGCATAATGAATATTTAAGAGACGAAAATCTTCCTGATCGTTTGCCCGAGCCAGTCACAAGCAAAACTTTCATTGTGGGAATCCTACGTAAGTTGGCGAACCAAGACAAAGGAATGGTTTCCAATTTGTTCTCTTCCTGCCGGTTGTATACATCGACCTCCATAGATCGTCATGTTCATAAATATTGGCGATGGGTCTCTCACGAAGGCAGTAGCCTTCTGCAATTGCGTTTATAATAGTTGGCTGAAGATGTAATATGAAATCTCATGTACTGTAAGCTTGGATAGCTTTACAATGGATAGCCGAACGACTCTCCATTAGCGAAGCTGTTGCCATACACTTCAGAATTGTGCACGCCAAAAACCAGATCGAGTAAACCTGAGTTTCTGCTCTGTAAACTTATGCCTAGATCGCCTGTTGTCAGGCATAAAAAAACGTCGTCATTAAAGACGATTTTAGCTCCAGCGAGGTCCATAACTGAGCCTAAAGAATTTGCGAACAGCAGATACAGTGCTGGCTCAGCTCATGTGCCAGCAGCAGTGATAAATCAAACGTCTCAGCCTAGCCGGTCTACCCTAGCGGTCTATTGCGCAAGCGAGCACAGAAACTTCCAGGTACCGGCGCCTCCATTTTTAGTAGCCACAACGGACCATGGACAACCAAAAAACAAATCCCATCACGCGCCATTGTTTTAAATAGGAATTCCGGTTCGAACCCAGATGCTAGCGACGCAGGTGCCGGGCCAGAATTTGCGACATCGACCCGATGTCTTTCTAAGAGTAGGGCAGCGAATATTTCCACAGCTATGACCTTACGCCGAAATGAACAGCGCCTTCCCTCCTCACTCCAGTGTCAATGCCAAACTGCGGCATTGCCACCATATCTGCACTCTATCAAAATGCCTGAACAGTTACGATTCACCTAATGGACCGGCTTGAACGAAGTCACGCTTCTGACTCCAGCAGTCTTAATCCAAATTGATAACCAGCGCGAAGAAGAAGAAAACGCTTGAAGAGCGCGCCAACGCGAGCAGTAACGCTCAGCGCAAGCCGATCAGAAAGTTAAACGCCGCGAGTTATTTATCGCACGGCTTCTACTACGCTTTGGGTTGATTTGGCCAGGGGAAATGGTTCGGGTCCATGCCTCGAAAGAAAGCAAATGGCAGATAGATCGTGATGCTATCCAATAAAACGCCCAGTGATGATACCGTAGCATGCACAATTGTTCTCTCAATTAAAAATTGAGTAAAGACCAAAGATAACTGATTGATATTAACGGCAAGAAGGGTCATAGCAAATACATGCACCGAAAGTTGCGGCCGCAGACCTAGGCTTGAACGCACAGCTGGTGACAGCAATGCTTCAGGCATGCTACAATGGCAGCTGGCGTAATGGCCATTCAGCTAACAACATGATTACAGTTGCTGACGTCTCCGCCGTAATTACTAGTAGGTGCGAATCCATTTGCCTTGTCGATAACGCACCGATAAACGCCGTGATGGCAGTAACGCTGGTGCCGGTGGGCTAGCCTTAGGCCGCTCATCATGCGCCCAAGAGTAAGCCTATGCCTACTTGAGGGGTATATTGAGTAGTCCACTTTAACGACATTATCGCGCTTCGGCCTGAGGGTTAGCCGTCAAATAGGTGCTACACTGGGATACATCCTGTGAGCGCAATATCTAAAACTTTCGTTATGTCAAACAGATATCAACCGTCAACGCCGTATGGTCGTAATGCCTGGGTTTCAACGAATTTCGACATGATGGCACCGAAATAGCTGCCTTCAACTGCCGCAGCAATAACGCACCGCCGCGAAGCCTCGAACAACACACGCGACCGCCGACGCGGTCACAGCCAGCAGCGCACCTGTTCAACCGTAGTTGTAAACGACTTCAACAATACACCATCACATTGAATGAAATCACAACAGATCTGTGGCTGCAGCTGGTCCCAGCTGCAAGCTGAAGCCGTAATGCAGCACGTGAATCACTGCTAGCTCACTGTCAAACATGCTAACACATGATCTTATCAGAATCCATGGCTGATGAAAGATACTGCTGAAGTCAAGACATTAGATCAGGGCAACACTGAAATTGCAGCCTCATATGCATTATTATGTTGTAAACTCTATTATTGCTAGCACAGATCGTTAGCCAGACCATGAGTTCTTGTATGGATGAAGCAACATTACGTTTCTGTGTACTACCGAGCAAAGGTTTATCCGGTTGATGCCTACATGAGATTTGTGGATCACCTGCAGCTAGCCCACGAGGGTCAGCCTTACTCTTGTGATGCGGGATACAATGATCACCCAGTCCCCAGTTGGAACGCGCAGCCGAAAGGTCTTCAGATTGGCTGACTTCAGCCAGTAACGCTGAGTTGAACTGAAACAATACAGCCTAAGATTCGGAGCTGATTATACCATTGAAATGATAATGCCTGGTTACAACGAAGTACTGTAATTCATGAGAATAATATAACCGACTCTACACGCCATTTATAGGAGGTGAGCCTGTAACTCAATTCACACAAAGAAGACAAAGAGTTCAAAGACACTGAAGTTGTGAGCAGCAAAATTCGAAGTAAGCCGTTATCGACGGCGCATTGATTTGCGCCTTCACCCGCAATTATCCGGTGACGTTCGTTGATGCCACCCTGGCAGCTGGCGAAATGCATCAGCGACGGGTTCAGCTACGTCGCGACGAAAGGCCACCAGCTCACCTCCGTTTGTGATGACCATGGCCCGCGAAACACTTCACGCGACAGCCGAGCTTCTGCCGCAGCCCCAAGAAGATTTGTCATGAAGTCTCACCGGTTTGTCGACGAACTTGATATTGAGCTACAGCAGAAGAACCCGACATATCGTAATGACATGGACGCCTCAACGCCGGTCCGAGATGTCAGCACTGGGATCTACTTCAAACGTAACAGCCTATGAAGTAGAACTATAGTAACTAAACCGTTAGACATGGCTGGGAATTACCCGCGTAGCTGCGCTGAATGCCAATGCCTATGATTTCCTGGCTAGACGGAGTTTAGAAGCCAGTCCGCCTGAGCTGCTACGCATTCAGGAACTGAAATTGATGAGCTGGTCTGCGCCGAATTTACGTTTGTTCAGCGTCCACGAACGCAAACACCTCAACTATGCGAAGATTTAGGCACAGATATTGCAACTGGCTCAATTTGATAGATAATAAGAACAGGAGTACGAATGCACTGTAGCAGTTATGTAAATAGTTTAGATGAAAGAGGTCATGATACAGGGAAAGCAACCGAGTGGCTGTAGCCAGAATACCTCGGTGCCGAAATTTTATCTAAACAGTCACCTCCGCGGGCCTTCAGCTGTCAATGAGCGCAGAATTAACCGCAAGAAGTTGGTCCGTCTACTGACGTTAAGATCGACCAGTATATTAGTGAGTTTGTTGGTCACATCGCAACGAAATGTGACGAATCGTCGAACACAGTAGCACGATGATCGCCTTCAACGTAACACTTGTAATATATGAAGTGAAATGTTCATATTTAGAAACAGCAACTGAACAGCTAGGGCTAGAGAATGTCATGAGGGAGTGCCTTGCCTACTGATTACTCAGCGGTAATAAAATGGACAATAACGAAACTGACACGAAGCATGAGCTGAAAGCCTTGACTATCTACAGAAATCATCGATATGAATAATAATCCTAACGAGACAAACGATCATAATGATCATGGGAGAGTGACTTTAGTCTGAAACATGTGGTAGTTATTGAATGCCATTGTTAATGGCCTGGGCTATGTCGCCGAACGCAGGGTTGTGCTGATTATAACAGCGGCAAGATGAGCTGTTATCAGCCTGCAATGGTGCCACGCGATACAAGTACATACAAAGAACCGTAGAGTAGCGCCAGTCACTATACAGAATTTAATACAATCGAAAGATAATGGCTAGAAGTGTACACAGCCCAACAAAGAATCACTGCAACGATATGCCTAGCACGACAGATGGGTACATAAACATATACAAGAACTAAATATCTTCAGATGACTGTGCCGACCGATCCCGCTGTGTCTGATAATGCATGGCCGCCTGCAATGACGCCATGGCTTCAATTATAGCCAACTCAATTAGCGACATGTGGAATGAAAAAGAGGAGATATGACCATAAAAACAAAGTCAGATGAATTGACGAGACACACGGGCAATATCGCTCATCTCGCGGTTTTACCCGGTCCGTGATCATATTTTGGGATTTCACTGGGTTTAAAACAACACTGCTTCGTTGTAATCAACTATGTGGGGTGATTACCAAGGGGGTTCCTTGGCCTGGCCAGGCTAAATAACAGCACCCTAAATATCTATAACCACTGCTTTCTCATCTTTCTTTTAAATTGTGCTGACTCATTGTTTTATCTGGTTAGCCGGGAGAATATAAAAAAAAATAAAAATTGTATCGTCATTTGTATTGTCGGCGTATGGTTGGGGGCTGGGTCGATCCCGCGATATCTTGTTAAAATGTGTCTACCAGCCAGTCTAAACAAGTAGGAGGCGAGAATTGCCTGTCTCCGACTTAACTCTTTTCTTTTGGTTGGGGGGGGCTGGGGCTATGATTTTTTTTTTTTTGCCTGTTTTGTTTTTCTCTCTGGGTTGTTTACTGGGTGGCTCCTTCGTCTGTTGTTTTTCTCTAATTTCCAACATGGCATCAGTGACCAGCCGTTTATTGAATAGCCGACAAATTGGCCACTATCACGGCACAGTTTCGGCGCTCACCCCATCATCACCGATCGCAAAAAAAAAAAAAAAAAAAAAAATGTCATGGGTCTCTCAACACATTAAAGTAACAAACAGGGGTTGGCTCAGCCGATATTTAAAAAAAGGCGCTAATCCACTTAGTCGCGAATGTTCACTGTGCCTAAACGTCGCTCCTCGGAGTTGACCTCACTTTCAAAAATTCACCAGCATTTGAATTTTAAACTGCACGCTTTTGGCTTGCCGTCATGGTGACCTAGCAGCTCCTGGAAGAACATTCTCGTCTTTTTAGCCCAACGTTTACCTTCCTTAAACACAGTGCTCGACTGACAGTCTCAGGATGGGCACGAGGGAAGCTGTAAACACCCTCTCGCTCATGCGTCTTTCAGGTGTGACCGGGAATGCTCTAAGAGGTCTCTGACGATATATTTAAATGGCGCTCGCCGTCCCAGTTAGTTGATCAGCTCATTTTTTTGCAGTGCCTCCCAGCAGTCAAGTGCCAGCTCTCGCAATGTTTCTAAAGCCGCTTAGCCGCTGGTGCTCCACATAACGATGTCAGCATCCACTAGGCAGTAAATTTCCATTTCATCGCCCGTACCCCTCTTTCTCTTTTGCTTGCCTGATGAACTTGCGGCGATGCTCCGTCTATTTCTCGAACTCACCCTTGTGCTAACACCTTGATAGCGCGACGACCTGCAGCAAGACAACAGCAGTAGCCACTGCTCCCAACGATGGAGGCCGATTGCCCAGTTGCAGCTCTGAGACCTGCCTCATGCGATGGTAGTCCACTTGAATGGTGCCTCTTTTTCCAATACCTGGCGTGATTCTCTGCGCTTTTATTATCGGTAGAGAACGCATCTTTACGGGTGACGCATTACTACATGGTCACTCTTTAGCTGTCCAATGCCGGGTGGACCCGCGAGCCCCAAGAATGGGAATGAAGTTTTTCTATTGCCGCGCCTGTTCACCAGTTTTAAGAGTCTCAGTGCCGTGATTCTCTTTCCCATTGATGTGAAGTTTTCAGCAATGTGATTAATGATAGAGGCACAGCTCTTGAGATCAGGTCTTGCAGGTTTCGAATCTTTTTCAAAACGGGTACTTTTCGATTTTTCTCGTAATTAACCCAAGGTACGAGTCGCTTCACCAGGTACCTGTCTTGCAGTTAACCATATAGGCACAATGAGGTTGATTTCTACGCAGTAGAGCTTATAGACTTGTCAGAGCGTGGTGGTGCGCTGCCAGTCGCGTTAATGGCGTTGCGAACTTTTAGTTAGTGCTTTGTCGCGCTATGTAACCAAGAGATACAGCGTTTGGGACTTTTCTGCTTCCTCGTAGCATATAGATTTGCTGTGTTATAGCCTTCTTCAGCTGCTCAAATCACCAATTATTTACGTAAATAATTAGTGATTTGTAACGTTACATCACAATAACTATATCACATACCATTTATCAAAAAGTAACGTTTATATGATATTTATTTTATTGTAACTATTGACTATGTTTTGAGTAACATTTATTATTAAGTAACTTTCTAGTTGATGAGGTCGGGATGATGGGTAATAGTGAAATAGTGATTAGCTCCAAGGGTTATATTGACAATAACGTCATTGAAAAGCGTAGGGGGAAGACTGATGTAGATGAGATCATCATTAATCTTCTTGATGAAGTTGGTGAGATTGAGGCCAGTGATAAGACTCAAAGTGCAAAGACTATGGCTATAACGCGAGCAGCGAAAAAGGTTATCACAGCTCTTTATGGTAAGAGGAAGCAGAAAGGTCCAAACGCTGTATCTCTTGATAGCGCCGCTAAAGCACTAACTAAAGTTCGCAACGCTATTACCGCGACCGGAGCGAAACACCACAGCTTTGATAAGTCTATAAACTCACTGCGTAAAAAGTACCCTCATTGTGCCTATATGGTTAATGAAATTGACGGGTACCTGGTGAAAGAGACTCGCGAACGATGGAATAAATTACGCGAAAAAATCAGACAAGTTACCCGTTTTGAAAAAGAGTTGAAAGCTGTAAGTCCTGATCTCAAAAACTATGCCTCTGTCATTAATCACATTGCTGAAAACTTCCCATCATGGGAAAGAGAAATTTTGGCACTGAAAACTCTTAAAACTGGTGAACGGGCGGCGGCATTAGAAAAACTTCATTCCATTCTTGAGGAAACTCGCGAATTTTACCCTGCATTGGACCAACTAAAGATTGACCATGAAGTAATGCGTCACCTCCGTAAAGATGCGTTCTCTACCGATAATAAAAGCGCAGAGAGTCACGCGAGCCTTATTGAGAAAAAAGAAGGCACCATTCAAGTGGACTACCCTCGCATGATGCAGGTCTTAGAGCTGCTGCTGGGTAAATCAGCCTCACATCGTTGGGAAGCATTGGCTACTGCTGTTGCTCTTGCTACAGGTCGTCGCGCTATCGAGGTGTTAGCACAAGGTGAGTTTGAGAAAATAGACAAACATCGCCTCAAGTTCATCGGGCAAGCTAAGAAAAGAGAGGGTATTACGGGCGATGAAATGGAAATTTACTGCCTAGTGGATGCTGACATCGTTATTGAAGCACTCAAGCGACTAAGAAGCTTTTCAAACATTGCGAAGCTGGAGAACTTGACTGCTGAGAGGCACTACAAAAAAAATGAACTGATCAATAACAGGACAGCAGGCCCACTAAATACTTTCGTCAGAGACCTCTTAGAGCAATTCCCGATCACACCTGAAAGACGCATGAGCGAGTGGGTGTTTAAAGACACTCGTGCCCTCTATGCCAAGACTGTATTCGAACTTTTCTTTAAGGAAGATAAACGTTGGGCTAAAAAGGACGAGAACATGTTCTTCCAGGAGCTGCTAGGTCACCATGACAGCAAAGCTCAAAAGCACTATATGCAGTTTAAAATTCAAAATGCTGGTGCCAAGTGGGAACCGATGGAGGTCAACTCCGAGAAGCGACGTTTAGACGCAATGAAAGCGATGCGCGACAATGAGTGGATTAGCGCCCGTTCTACTCGACTGAGCCTACATGATGCAGTTATCCAAATGATTGAGGATGACCCATGGCGTACCTTTAAACCTGTAGATCTAAGGAAAGATGATAAGGGTGGTACCAGAAACTATGCCATGGTGAAACAGTACCTAGAAGTTGTCAGCGATGCACTAAAAGTCGACTGGTCACTTGATGCCATATTGGAAGGTAAAGCCAAACAGGTTGAAGAACGAGCTAAACCGAAACCAACCAAGGAAGAAACAAAGCCGACAAAAGAAGCCGAAGCAGAGGTCCACGAAGAACCAACCGAGACAAAAGAAGTTAAGTCAGAAGACAAACCAAAATTCTCGCCTCCTAAGCGTTTAGACAATGGCTATTGGCTAGTTGATATGAATTATCGCGGAATGGACTTTGACTTCACTGTTAGTGCTGACAATCCAATGCTGGCGATGCATGCTGCTTGGGCAGAGTATGAATTCTGTTCCAGCCTGCCAAAGAAACCAATGGTCAACACAATTAAAAAAGATGGCTGGTGGATTGCTCAGATTAAACACCGAGGTACTGTTGTTCTTGAACACATGGGACCAGGTAAAAAGACTGAGTATGTAAATGCACTGCTCGTTGATTACAACAAGCGATTTGCCAAATATTGGCAGTAAGTGTCTAAATGTGTCCACGGACTCAGATTAAAGCCGCCGAAATGGGCGGCTATTTTTACACCCATTAACCCTTAACAATACTCATCAATTCATCCCAACCTTTTTGGTTTTTATGTGAGTCATCACCAGAGAATTTTCCTCTCTCCTTTTCATTCCACATGTCGCTAAGAGATTGGTTAATTTCTTTATAATTTGCCAAACCATGAAGAAGAATCATTACGGGGTAGCCCAGTACATTTATCAATTTTGCTGGGGCGCTCGTCAGCCTAATCATCACAAAATGGCCGAGTTCTTCATTAAGGTAATACTCGTATTTGTAATACCACTTAATCTGTCGGTACTGGAACATATCGTTGTGGTCTTTCTTAGATATGCTTACCTTTCTATAACCATTATCTTCGGTGTACTTAAATTCATAACCCATAGTAACCCCTAGCACCCTACTGGTTCCCAGTTCTTGAGGCGTTGGTACTCGCCGCTGGTTAGCTCATAGCCCTTATCCATCATGTACTGGTCACGTAACACCATGCACAAGTGACGTAGCTTCATCTTGCCGCTGGTAAATATCGCTTGCTCTTCCTCGTTCAGCAGCCCCTTAGCCCACTCAATCGGCACACCGACCAACTTAGTAGCAGTATTCAATAACTGGTTCCATGGTGTTCGAGTGTTGATAGTTGCGTTTTCTACATGATCATTATGATCCACGTTTGTCTCGTTATATATAGAGATATTATTCATATCGTGGATCACTTGTAGGCTAGTGTTTTCAAGGCTTTCAAGCTCATAAGAGGTTACGTGCGCGGCTTTACGTTTCTCGTTTCTGTTGTCCATTTTGGTCCATGAGTGTGGATCAATAAACCAAACCACTCCACGACCCTCAGAGCGAGGTAGGCGGCGATTATCGGCTTCTAGCCCTAACTGTTCAGAGACTAGCTTGAAAAGGTCTGTAGGGCGTTTTTTGCCGTACTTATCAAGACGACCGCCCCATAGAGTACAAATGTTGTTGAAAACGTCTCTGTCGCCCTCTGTGGTGATTAAACGGTTCATCGCAGCTTTCATTGCGTCTTGATTAGCTTCACCTTCACCTGTCTCTGGGTCGATGCCGCAGTCAATTAGGTATTGGACCAACTTCTTACGGTTAATTCCTGCATATTGACGCTTAGAGATTTCAACCACAGGTGTTTGAGTTTTAGATAAAATTTCAGCTTCAAAGTATTCTTTGTACAACCACTCGGTTGCTTCCTGCTTATCGCTGGCCACAACTTTTCGCTCTACTTCTTTACCCTTAACCTTTACGGTGCATTTCATTACACCGTTACCTTCCTGTTCAATATTATCTATGCGTATTCCGGCAAATTGACGGTGCAATGCATGCAATGCTTCATCTTCGCTGTTTGACTTATAGTTGAATGTTTGCGGGTACTGCTCGTGAGGTTGCTGAACCTTAAACGTAAATTCGGTACGAGACTCCAACTCATCAATTTTTTCAGTTTGTTCCTGGGTCATGCGTAGCAGCTCAAACAGTTTGGCTTTCTTTAAGCCTCCGTCTAGCCAGAAATCATAAACATTGGCATTCACTTCTTCACATAGATAGTGCTCCATGTCCCAACGGTTTAGTTCTGCTCGTTCTGCTTCACTTAAACTGTTTTGTTCAAGTAGGGTGTCGCGGCGATCATCAGTTGGCGTTGGTACATCCATGTGAAGCTTAAATTTACGATACTCAATGTATTCAGTCATAGCTTTGCGTTCTGCTTTGCCAAGCTCAATATCAAGTTCGTCGGTGGCCATGCGGTGAACTTCATAACCATCTTCTTTAAGGATGCGAAGAATTTGATTAGCGAAGTCTGCTCGAGCGCGGTTTTCTTCAACCATCAACTCCATACGGGCGCGGTTGAATTCAGTATCATGGGTACCAAGGTTAAAGGTGCCGTCGTCGAAGTTCATTGTGCATTTAGCATCTTTTGATACTTCAACAAAACCACGAATCATACGCATTAAGTCTGTTTCGCGGTTATGGTTCATCGCACCTAAACCAAGAGTGAACTGTGTAGCCTTTCGGTCACGACGTAGCATTTGAATTGCATCACTTGGTACGATTTCACCATAGAAAACACCGAAGTGGCGTGTAAAGTGGCGAACGTTGATTGATACACCGGATGAAATTGCAGGTGAATAAATCAATGCCTCGTAATGCTTGGCTTTTACTTCAGGATTATCTTGGAAGTCTTTTACTGCCTGCTCTGGCTTAGTGTCTTGAGATACATATAGAACCTTGCGAGGGTTCTTCTTTTGCGCTTCTTCTTTATTGAATTGAGTTACGAATTCGCGCACCTGCTCTGCGTAGCGTGTAGAGTCGGTTGCCAGCAGAATTTTCTCGCCGTTACGAATTGCTTGTTGGATTTGTAAGAACGTGCTGTTTGGATCGGTGTAATCAACTCGAATCTTAGAACGCTGTTGGTTTTCCAGTTCAACTTCAACGTTTACTGGCAAGTCAATAACATTAATCTGAGGCCATGCTGGCAGACCAAGTTCTTCACGCTTTTCATTTGCACGTTCAAGCAGAGTGATTAGGTGATCATTAGCATCCGCATCACAAAGTAGAACGGTACCCGTTGTTGCTGCAATTGATGTCTTCATCATGTTGTAAACATCAACCGGATAAGCCATAGCGTTACCAGTTAGTACAGAGCGTAATGTTTGAGTTGCTTCATCCATACCAAAGAACTCATGGTCTGTAACTAACGGTCTGAAAATGCCTTTAATAATAGAGTTTACGCAACATACAAGCTTCTTCGCATATGGTGCAATTTCAGTGATGCCCTGATCTTGGTAGTGAAGCATGTCCTTATCTTGACCTAGCAGATCGTAATCTTTTTCATCAGCCATAGTTCGGTAAAGGTCATGTGTTAGCGTTTGGCGGTGAGCTGTGAGTAGACCACGTTCAGATTCACGCATTAACTGACGAAGTGCTGCAGATGATTTACGGCTACCCATACCAGCACGAAGAACTACAGGACCAGTACAGCCACGGATGTAGTTAATGATTTCAGCATTAACCTGCCATTGCTTAAACTCAATGTAATTGATGTGTGATGGGCGAGTCTCTGGGTTTTTAATACGGTTAGAGAAAGAACGGAACGCCATTGCACGAGCTGTATGAGCCGCATCAATGCGGTGCATTGTGTTGTTCAGGAATTTCATAGCCGGTGCGATTTTGAAGTTGCTGCGGCGAGATTGAAGACGCTTAATTTCAGTTGCCATCATGTCAAAGAATTCATTGAAGCCAAGGCGCATTGGCACCAGGTTCATTCCCGACCATACACAACGTTTAATTTGACGGTTGATGTCTTTGTTTTTGACATAACGAAGTTTAAAGATATTGCGCTCTAGAGGAGTAATATCCCAATTAATACGGCTTGATTTAGCACCTATTTGGCGGCTAACTTTATCAAGGCCAAGCTTGCAATGAATGTCGTTAAAGTCTGAACTGCTTTCAATGCTCTCTTTGCCCATACCCTCAAAAGTAGGCACATAGGCTTTTACTTTCTTAGACGCATGATGACGGCTTAAAATATCAATAGCCGCCAGCATACCAGCGTTACCTTTGCCATCACGGCACGTTTTGTGGTCGTTATCGACCAAAACAAATAGTTCACTTTCTGGATAGTTACGGCGAAGAACGTCAACAACAGTAATCATGTTGTTAGCTGAATAAGCCATTACGCCAGCTTTGCCATTTTTAGCTAGCATGCCTGAAGCGACGGTTGCATAACCCTCACCAACAATAATGCGTTCGCCATTTACTAGGTCACCAAAAACATGAACCGCACCTTTCAGTGCGTCTTGTTCAGTAGTAACAGTTGTTAACTTGCCTGTTTTCTTGCCGTTGATATCAATCGGGTTATCCAAGATACGCTGAAATGCGACCATGGCCCCACGATCTTTCCCTTCCAATTTAGTGAAAGGAATTGAGGTGTGCATGCCAACACGATCATCACTAAGGCGTTTTACATTGGATAGCATCACGATGTCTGCGATGCGTTTCTTCGAAAAGTATGGACCGTCACCCATTTCCGCATTGGCGTTATCGAACTTGGTGCGGTAGTTATTAAGCCATGCGATATCTTTCTGGCGTTTAGCTTCCTGATCGGCTTTACGCTGAGCGCGTTCTGCTTCACGTTTAGCTTGCTGCTCTTCAAAGCGTTTTTTCTTCTCTTCACGCTGAATATCAATTTGCTGCTTCTGTTCGTTGCTAAGGTCAAAGCGATGAGCTTGTTCAAAGCGGTCCATTAGGTATTCGTAACCATTCCAGATGGCTTCAATGGAACCTTTGATAAGAAGTGCAAGATATGGGTAGCGAATGCCACCATTGCTGGTAGTGCGAACGTGAGAGATAAGAGCGGCTTTGCTCTTTAGGTGAGGAGGAAGAGCGCTGTTCATTTCAGCGTAAGACTCGTACTTGGTAAACTTATCTTCGCTGCCCTGCTCTACAAGGCGAATCTTAGAAAAGATTTTATCCAGGTCGATGTCATAAATTCTAGCCCAGCCACAAACGTCACTTGCTGCATCGTTTAGCAGCATCTCTGGGTTTGAACCGAATTCCTGTTCGTAATAACGCGTGATAGATGGTTTGTTTTTTTGGTTGTCCATAATTCCGTTAGCCGTTTCTGACAGCTACGCAAAAATGGAAACTTCCAATTTTTGGAAAGTTTCCTATTGCGCATACGCGAATAGGCCGCTAGAATTGAACCAACAAATGAGACGTTTGGTTGCTTTTTCTAGCTGCCTAACACATGAAAAAAGTCGGTCGCCACAACCGGCTTTTTTTGTATCTGCTGTTTTTAAAAATTCTTTTAAATCAGTTACATAGTTATCACTGGTATATAAAGTCATCTTGTAACCATGCCCCTGAACGTTTACTATGCCACAATAGTAAACGATCTAAACATAAGTTTACAAGAAATAAACTCAGGTTTACACCTCAGTCGTTCTAATTTTGCTCGATCTTGCCACACCAATTACGGGATGTATTGTAGCAACTTCACTTAATGGAAAAGTCATTCGAGAATATCCATTATTAAAGCTATCCAAGAAGATTTTTCCATCCCGAATTGCCGCTAAGGTTTTCACCATTACATCGCCGCTATTTAGCCTAACAATCACTTCCTCGCCTGTTGCAGGATCCGAATCAGGGTCAACAATGACCGCTTCACCTTCCAGTATTCGTGGGGCCATGCTGTCACCAACCACTTTCAGAGCATAGACATGACGTCCTTTTGCTGGAAAGTCGATGTAACCATCCCCAAAACCAGCAGGAAAGTCTAAATTAAACCATTCTTTGTCTGGTCCTGCTTGCGTCGTTCCTACAATAGGGATTTTTGCTGTGACGCAACTCGAAGAGGTGTTGTTACCGCCGTAGTAAAGCCAATCGAAAGAAACATCTAATTTTTCACAGATCCTCGCCGCATATTCGATACCCATAGTCATGCCTGCTTCCCACTTGGAAACCATAGTTATGGAACTACCTGCTGCTTTAGCCAGTTCTGTCTTGGAAAGATTGAGTTCTTCCCTACGCATTTTTATGCGCTCGCCCATGCTGTTCATAAAGATAATTCTAGCACCAAAGTAAACCCAAGTTTACCTAAAATTTAAACTTAACCTAGGTTTAAAAATAACTAAACCTAGGTTTACTTTTTGGTATTCGACTTGTAGAATGCTCGCATGAATAAAACAGAAGTGATTGAGCATTTTGGCTCTAAGTCAAAGGCAGCAGTGGCATTAAATATGTCTAAGCAAGCCATAGGTCAATGGGGTGGTTCGGTCCCCGAACTTCGCCAATACCAAATAGAAGTCATCACCAACGGTAGATTGAAAAGTGACTTCACTAAGAAAAGGTTACGTCAGGAGAAGTGCTAATGGAATGTCGAGAGTCCGACACAAGTTTGGTCCGCATTGTTATCGCGATAACAGAGACCTACTTGGACGAAAAGAACATCGAGCGCGATACGTTTGTGAAACAAGATCTATTGCCAGTTCTGGTTAGAAGTGGGCTCTTGGATGAACCAGGAGAAGCGAAACGCTACAACACCTGGGCAAACAATCAGTGCAAGAAGATAGAGCGATTAATCAAGGGTGAAACGGCTTTTAAAGCTGATTGGGTCATGCCTTGGATAAGCGCTCTTCCTGAGCCGTATTTGGGCAAAGCAATGAATGAGGTTTGTGGTTTCTTTGGTACTTACTTTACCCCAATGACACTCATCACTGGATCAGTAAATAAGAAGTCAGTTAAGTCCGGCTTGTCTCATATTTCTCAAGAGTTTGCTGATGTTTTGCAGAAGTCCATAGCCGTTATGGATGGAATGATCGACGAAAACGACAGCGATGCTGATTTACAGCAGTATGCGAATGAAGTTCATGAGTTAGTCGCTGCAAGCATTTCGGAGTTAGGTCGTTTGTACAAAGCTCGAGGCATTTTACCTGCTGCGCATATTGCAATGGCTAACAGCCCTTTGTTTCAGATAGCTGATAAGTAGGGGCGGTTCTATGCGCGTAAAGTACAACGAAGAGGGCTTGCGAGAAGAGTTAAGAGCTGCGCTGTTAGTGGTTCCCAAAACTCGTGGGCAACTTGATGGGTTCGAGAACAATGGATATAGCGACAACAAATTCTCTCGATCTCCAGTCCGTGAAATAACCGACGAAGAAGGAACCTGTCTCGCTAAAGTCAAAGCATCAGTGGTGACCACTTTACCTTGTAAAAGCTTCAAACAGTCTCCGGTGCCACTACCGACTCAAGCATTTCTTTACGCGAGATTGATGCGTGATATGAACACAAACGAAGAACATATTTCTGATTGGCTGCGCTATTGCTACAGCGAGGGTGCGCAGCTTCCAACTGCAGTGTTGTTACAAACATTACTTGATGAGTTCTATAAAAACGAACCGAGCATCAAATCTGCGAAATCCAAAGAGCTGATTAAGCACTTAGCCTTGTTAGCTTGCCAGCAAAAACGAGAAGCATTGAATGCTGGTAAGAATTTGCTACCGCAAACACGTATTGCAGAACTGGCTGGTAAGAAGCCGAGTGCGTGGGAAATGACGTGGTCGAAGCGCTGGAAGCACCTACTCCAGATATTGAGTCGATTCGATAAGGAGGGGTTGGACCATGTGCATGAACGAAGAAGCCGCGAAAAAGCTTCCCGACGAAATGGGAACGTGCCTGTGCAATGTGGCATTCAGTCTGCAGCCAGAAATGAAATGGTTGCCAGAATGGCGGTATAACCGAGCAACAAATGAATTAATGCTGATGTGTCCTAACTGCAATTTCCACACACCAGCATTCACGGAAAAGAATGCAGTGATTGCGTTCTGGAGTTTATGTAATTGGCCTGGTGATGCTCACACGCTAATGATGTGGAAACGTGATTACGATAAGCAGAACCAAGCAGCGGAAAATGAAGCCGCATAATAGCCAGGAGATAAATATGAAGAAGTTTTTCAAATCAAACCATGCTGATGTGTACTCAGCATGGACTAACTACCGAAATCAGGTCAGCAAGCTGAAATCTGAATGTACTGCTTTTGCTGAACACTTTGATGCAAAGCCAGCCTTTATTTTTAGTGCAACAGGTCATGCATTTGGTGACTTAGTTCTTAATAATCCACATACCCGTCCTGATGCTGAATTTTGGACTAAGCCAAGTTCAACACGAGGTAATACTAGCTGGATACGTCAGCGTGTTAAAGGTAAAGAAAACATGAATAAGCTTCGCGAACTTAGAGCGGAGTATGAAAAGTTAAAGCCTGAGTGCACCGATGTATCTCTGGATGAGCTTTATAGCGCTATTGGTATCTCTTGGGGTGATGTGGTTTTTTCCGGTATCGAGTGGTTTGCCTTTGAAGGTGACGTCTACATTTCCACCTCATTAAACCTACCAAAGAATGTAGATGAAATAACAGCACATGAGTTTTCTATCGCAAAAAAGTCAAAAGAAGCGATAGATAAAGCAGCTTAGTCCTAGGAGCCATTATGCGAGCCATAACACTCAGTAGTGAGCCTTATACCTTTGAATCGTTCTTTCAAGCAGAAACATATTTAGAAAAGCAAGGTTATCACTGTGAAAACGAACGTTGGATTTGTGATGGTGAACCAAATGTGTCCGTGGTCGCAAATGGACACGGTGTCCAAATTCAACCAATTCAACATTAAGAGATTCAATCATGTTATTTGAAACCTATAAAAACGCCCTTGTTTATAACCTAATTGAAATGCCTGAGCAGTTAGTTCGTTTAGATCAGTTGCAGGAAGATTTAAGCAAGCGTCGTCACACGCCTATCATTTCTTCGGCTAGTTCATCTCGTGGCTTTACGCATCCTTTATTTGCTCAAGATAACGAAGATCTATTTGTCCGAATGGACCAATTTATACATCTAGCGTACATCAGCGAAGAAAAAGACATCGATGTAGCGACGATCAATGCGCGTGTAGATGAAGCTGTAGCCAAGGCAGAAGCCGATGGTCGTGAAGTAAACCAAGAACTGAAGACGTCTTTATCTGAGCAGTTTGAACGTGAGTTAATGCCATATTTCAAAGTTAGCAGAAAAGTCATTCGTGCTTATATAGACATGAAGCGCAAGGTGCTAGTCGTCAATGCAAGCAACACGAATACAGCAGAAGACTTTACTCGTTACCTTCGCACTGCTCTTGGCTCGTTCAAAGTAACTTTGATGCGTGTTGCTTATAAACCCTGCCGTTCTCTGTCTCATGCAATTAAAGAGCAGAAGCAACCAGAGAACCTTTGCTTTTATGAAGATGGCAAGTTGGTAGCAAAAAATAAGCCTGGAAAAGATGTCGAGAAGCAAAACGCAACAATTGAAGGCTTTGATGCCGAAGATGAAAACGTGCGTTCAATGCTTGATGGCTTAGATGTTGTTTACGCTGATTTGTTTACCAGACTTACGATTAAAGACGGTAGTGAAACGCTACTTGGCTTTGGTCTGAATTCTAAGTCTGATACAGAGCGAAAGCGTCACCCTGACGTCATCCTCACTAAGTTAAACCTTGGCATGAGTAAGCGTTATTTTAACGATGAAGTTAATGCAGCCGTGTTTGAAAACTGTACTTATATCGGTGTCATTATTGATCGTTTAGTACAGGCTTTTGGCGGCTGTGAAGAAACCGACTATTTAAATGGTGAGTTTGAAGTTCAGTCTGCTGATTTGGAAAAGATTGAAACTATCAAAGCAGAGCAGGCAGAAAAAGAACTTGATGAGCCATTGTTTGAAGACATTAAGGCTTACGTTCTTGAGAGCCGTCGCGCAAGTGTTTCTGGTGTACAACGCCAATTCAAGATTGGTTATAACCGAGCAGCTCGTGCTGTTGAAATGCTGGAATCGCATGGTGTTGTATCTGCTCCTGGTCATGATGGTGTTCGAACCGTTCTTAAAACAGAGGAGGCTGCATAATGGCTTCCAAAGGTGTGAACAAAGTTATCCTGCTGGGCCACCTCGGCTCAGATCCCGAAGTTCGCTATTTTCCTGAAGGTGGTGCTGTTGCCAATATCACGATTGCTACGTCGGAGTCTTGGAAAGATAAAGCCACTAATCAAAAGCGTGAAAAAACCGAATGGCATCGTGTTGCTATCTACGGAAAGTTGGCTGAAGTTGCTGCTGAGTATTTAAGGAAAGGCTCTCAGGTTTATATAGAAGGTCAGCTAGCTACCAGCAAATGGAAAGATCAAAGCGGTCAAGATCGTTACACCACACAAGTTGAAGTAAAAGGGTTCAACGGCGTAATGCAAATGCTTGGTGGAGCGAACCCACATGCAGGCGGTTGGGGACAACCACAGCAACCGACTCAATAGGACTCTTTATGCCGTCCGACTCAAACCAACTCGTCGCTTATATCATGACACATAATCAAATGTCGCAGTCTCAAGCGATGGGTTGGTTGGATAAGTGGGTACCAAGCTGGAGAACAGAAGAACCCAACGAACTCGTTGGTGTTATTGAATATTATGGTGAAGATGATGAATAACGGAACTTACTTTTTGTGGCTGGATTTTGAAACAGGTGGTCTTAACGGTCGCCTTAATAACGGTCACTTGGGAATGGAATATTACCCTATTTTTGAAGTGGCACTGATTGTTACAAATAGCCAATTAGACCAGGTCGGAGAACCTTTAAGATTGGTAATCAATCAAACGGAAGATCGCATTGCTCAGTCCAGCGAATGGGCTATTGAAACTCATACGAAAAGTGGTCTTCTTGATGAAGTTCGTTCTTCAAAACTTTCATTGAAAGATGCAGAGCACGCGATTATTTCACATCTAAAAACGCTGGATATTTCTGCCTATGATCGTAAGAAAAAAACAGGCGCCATTCTCGCGGGTAGTTCTATCATGTTCGATAGAACATACATGATGTGTCAAATGCCTGAGCTGAGTGATTACCTGCACTATCGTCAGTTGGATGTGTCAGCATTTAACCTAGCTGTTCGTGCTTTTAAGCCTGAACTCGAGCAACGCATCCAGAAAGAATACAAGCATGAAGCTTTAGCAGATATCCAAGAAACGATTGATGAATTTAAAGTTTATCGTGAATCACTGTTCGGCAACCCAGATTACCAAAATTACCGCTGGAAGTATGATCATGTAGAGAATGCCGAGTTTATTGAAATCAGGTATTGGTTTTTAAGTGCACGAGAACTATCACCAGGTTTAATTAGTTTGATTTTAACAAAAGGTGGCTTTGAGACTCAGCATCGAAGCACCATTGTTAAAACGGAAGATTTTAAAGTAAAAGCTTTGGAATGGGCAGTTAGCTTGCTTGATCATTACGATTCAGTTCCTACTGGTGAACAAATTGAAGACTAAGATCTATATTGCAGGCCCAATGAGCGGCCTGCCTGAATTTAATCGCCATAACTTTCACTTGGTTGATACGTTGTTAACAAAGGCTGGGAACGTAGTTTTAAATCCAGCCACACTGCCAGATGGTTTGTCTCAGCCTGAATATATGGATATTTGTTGTGCCATGGTTCGCTGTGCTGATGCCTTGTTTATGCTGAATGATTGGGAGAAAAGCGAAGGTGCTATGGCTGAATATCACTTAGCCAAAAAGCTTGGCAAGTCGATACTAATTCAAGGTGAAGATGACATCCCCAAGTTAGTGGAACAAAGAAAAATCATAGTTAAGGTCTGTCAGGTTTATGGGGCTTCTCATAATTACCTACCAAGCATTGACAGAGGAACTATGGTTTGTGAGTGTGGAGCTTGGAAATAAAATGGAAACAACTCAACTTGTTTTAACTGTTCCAACCATTGATGAGCTCTTTGGTTGGTTGGTGTTTTATTTGTGCATTGGCAATGTGGTCGCTCTAGTAGGCTGTTTTGGTCTTGTGATGTCGGACTATGGAAGAAAAGTGCGAAACGGCACCGTCTTGCAATCTTTATCGATAACGTTTATTTATTGGGTGCTATGGCCATTGGCTTTGCATGAGATAAAAGGAAGTTACAAGGGATTTAACCGGGACTATCGTTATTACAGGTAGTTAATGCAAAAAGGGCCGCAAATGCGGCCCTTTGTTATTCGTTGTAAATATTATCAAGCATGGCCAGCTTGCCATGTAGCTGCGTGGCGTCGCTTATCATTGGGATAATGGTTTCACTTAGCAGGCGTTCTTCCGTCATTGGTTTGCCCTGCTTTTCTTTCTCGGACATTTCGCTGCAAGTGTTTTGGTGTAGCTTGTAAATCATCTCGCGCAGCTTGGTTGAAAGTTCAATAGCTTCGGCGATGTCGCTTTGAATTTGCTTGGTTGTCATGATTTGTTCTCCTGGCTTATTGTGCGAGGGGAACGTTAGCTCTGAACCAATTACCCAGCGAGTGGTTTATTGCCAATAGGAGGTCGTGGTCACACAAGCCAATTTCACCAAAAATAGGACTGGCTTTCCGTCTTGGTAATACATAGTGTCGTCCCTGACTTAAATACGCCAGGAGATAAGTTATGAACCAGATTAAAAAAGACCAAACGAGTTTAGTGCGCGAAATACTTGAAAGTGCTTCGTGTGGCCCACAAAGCGCCGAAAGCATTGGAGGTCGCGTTCTTGCGTTTGGGAAGGCTAGTTTGCCGCATATAGCGTTTGTGATGGAACAGCTAAGTATCGCAGGGCAATTAAAGAAAATACCAGACGGTCGCTATATCACCACGAGCACCGGAGATGTGATGATTTCGCGCTTAAACACTACATGTTGATTGAAAATGAATTTTAGGCACAATATGTAGTTGCAAAGTTGGGGTGTTCAGTATATAGTTTTACCAAGATGCGGTTTTTGTAACCCATCGCTTAATAATAAGACTTGAAACCTCTTAGTATTAGAAAAGAAACCTCGCTTCGGCGGGGTTTTTTCGTATTTGGACGCAGCCTTGAGTACCTGAGACCCGTTTGGCGACGGAGAGGAAGCTGCGAAATGTACGGCAATGAAATGGGCGACTGTGAAGTGCGGGAACACCTCACAGCCATCTGACCTATTACGGAAGTCATACGCCAGACCAAGGCCCACCCAGCTCTGCAGAGCGGTGTGGAGTCTACACGAAAGTGAGACTATATGACAAAACTAATAGAACTGCGCTGCCCTAAGTGTGGCGCGAAACTTTGTGAATTTATCGGTACCGTTTCTATTAAGTGTAAGCGGTGCAAGTCAATTGTTAAGGAGAGTGCCTAGAGCGCCATGCGCGGAGGCACCATTGAAACATTCATTCTTTGACAATCGTGTGCAGCTGCTTAATGCAGACTGCCTGACCTACCTGAAAACCTTACCCGACAACAGCGTCGACCTTGTTTTGACGGATCCACCCTACTTCCAGGTTAAGAAAAACGCTTGGGATAATCAGTGGCCAGATGTCGAAACGTTCTTGGCGTGGTTGGATGAGGTAATGCTGGAATTTTGGCGAGTGCTGAAACCATCCGGCAGCATTTACTTGTTTTGTGGCCACAAGCTTTCGGCGGATACCGAGCTGCTTATGCGCCAGCGTTTTAACGTTCTGAACCATATCATTTGGGCTAAGCCTAATGGACCATGGCGAAGAATGAGAAAAACCGACCTGCGTTCGTTCTTCCCCGCCACCGAGCGTGTTCTGTTTGCTGAGCATTACGGTTCAGAAGGTCATGCAAAAGGCGTGGCTGGGTACGCGAAGAAGTGTGCAGAGCTAAAGAAAGAGGTGTTCGAGCCTCTGATCAATTATTTCAGAAATGCTCGTGATTCATTAGGCATTTCAGCAAAAGAGATCAACCAAGCCACAGGCACTCAGATGTGTTCGCACTGGTTTAGTGCCAGCCAGTGGCAGCTTCCTAATCGTGAGCAATATGAAAAGCTGCAGGCGTTGTTCGCTGAACATGCCGGAAAGCTTGAGCGTTCTCATGATGAACTAACCAAAGAATACGATGCGCTTAATGCTGATTATCAGTCGCTAACTCGTCAATACGACGATCTCAAGGCTGAATATGAAAGCCTGCGCCGTCCTTTCAGCGTCACAAGTGACGTGCCTTATACCGATGTTTGGACGTTCACTCCCGTCGCGTATTACCCAGGCAAGCATCCATGCGAAAAGCCAGCGGAAATGCTGGAGCACATTCTTACTGCGAGCAGTCGAGAGGGTGATGTGGTGCTTGATGCCTTTATGGGTTCCGGTTCAACGGGTAAGGCGTGCGTGAAGTTAAACCGCCGCTTTATTGGTATTGAGATGGAAGAAGGCACTTATATGTCGACGGTTGAATCATTTAACCAGTTGTAAAAACGTAAAGCGTGAGGCTCTGATGCTAGAGAAAAAACAACTATGGCTGACCGCTCTAGCTGGAGTTGTCGCCGCTTTCTTTATTGCCAAGGGTGAAAAGGTTACCCAGTTCTTTGCAGGCTGGGTGACTGTCCTTGGTGCGTTTTCTGTTAGCGAGTGGGGTGTGATTGGTGGCTTAATGCTCGGTTTAGCCTCTTTCATTCTCACTTGGGTTTACAAACATAAGAACCACGAAGTGCTAAAGGCAAAGGTAGCCAGCGGCGAACCTCTTGAGGCACTTCTCGATGAGGACGACAGATAATGAAGACTAAAAACAAAATTGTCTGTTCTGTCATGGCCATCATCGCTCTCGTTACTGGCGGAGTGGTTCAAAGTGATTTGATGGTTTCACCAAAAGCCTTGGAGATCATAGGCAATGCAGAGGGATGTCGGTTAGATCCTTATGTTTGCCCTTCTGGCTTAATCACTAATGGCGTGGGGAATACTCATGGCGTGGATGATAAGCCGGTGACTGAAATCCAAGTCGCTGAGGATTGGGTCAGAAACATTAAATCAGCAGAAGAATGTCTCGTTGCTTCAATGGGTGATGCTCCGATGAGCCAAGGGCAAATTGATGCTTTCACATCATTCATATTCAACACAGGCTGCACGCGATTCAGGCATAACCCGGACGGCAGCGAGACACGCATTTATAAGCACATCCGCAAGGGTGACTATCCCAAAGCCTGCAATGAGCTGAAGTTTTGGGTGTATGGGGCTGGGAAGAAGTTGCCCGGCTTGGTGAAACGGAGACAGAAAGAAACGGAGCTATGTTTTGCTAACTAAGATGAACGGCATTTTTATCGTGGCGCTTGGATTGGTGATTGGCTTCTTCTCTTTGCGTGTCGATTACCTGGAGCAACAGATTGAGTCAAAAGACTCAACTATTGCAACCAAACAGGCCGAACTCGCAACTGTTAAGCTATCCATTGCAACTGTGACGC
Organism: Vibrio chagasii; assembly: GCF_024347355.1. NCBI lineage: Bacteria > Pseudomonadati > Pseudomonadota > Gammaproteobacteria > Vibrionales > Vibrionaceae > Vibrio > Vibrio chagasii. The sequence continues at coordinate 16,204 of NZ_AP025468.1, read as the reverse complement.
AGGTAAACACTGAATTAAACGCGACCATTGGCACGCTCACTCAGCATTTAGAGGATGAGCGAAAGGCAGTGAGTTACATGGAAAACTACACTGCGACCGTGGACGCAAGCGTGAATAAAGCGGTTGGTGAACTAAAAGGACTACTACGAGATGAAGAAGATGATTGTGGCACTAAGCGTTTGCCTCAGCCTGTCATTGACCGGATGTGGCAGCACTACCGACCTGAAGGTGGTGACGCAGACTCGTGACGTTGTAGTGCTTCCACCAGCTGCTTACCTTACACCTTGTGAGATTCCATTCGATAGCCCTCCCCTTACAAGGGATGAAGCTGTTGAACGTGACCTGATTTGGAAAGGTGCACTAGAGAAGTGTGGGCAGAAGCCCGACAAGATCAAACAGTGGTACCAAGACAAGCAGGCAGATAAATAGCGGTAAGTAGCGCGAGCACTTTCCATTACTAAATCCATTGCTTTCATTAAAGCCAGCGTTTGCTGGCTTTATTTCTAAGCGGCCTTATGAGGTTGTTTAGGAATAACTGAAATGAGCATTAACCCGGATGAGGACAGACCATGTAGCGGCTAACTCCCAAGTGGGCGGGTAACGATAACTGAACGGGCAGACGATGCGTTCGTTACGGAAACCAATCTCATGACAGCTACTGGCTAGACAATCCACTGGCCATTAGCAAACCCGAACCAACGAACGGAATAGTCGATAGATATGTAGGTGGTGCGCTGGATTGTGCATGTTCAATCGACGTAATGAGGTAGCTATGTTTGAAGCAATTCTGAATACACAAGGCGCGGCACTGGAGAAGCTAATGAGTAACCAGCCAACCGCTAACCCAACAAAGATGGATTTAGCCAAGCAACGTCTTGAAGAAGCTATCTGCTTAGCTATCCAGGCATCAAAGGAAGTGACCGATGAAGTTAATTGATAACTGGAAAGAGTCAGGAAAGCTGTGGACTATCCAGTGGTCGCTAGCCGTTGTGGCTATGAACCTGCTGGCTTCTCTGCTTCCTTTGGTTCAGGTGCATGTGAGTGTGCCAGTGTATGCAGGGCTGAACGCTACTGCAGCTGCGTTGACGATCATCTTTCGTGTTCTGTCTCAGACACCGAAGCCCGAGTGATTGCGACCGTGGTCGCAATGGGTCCTTCCGGCGTATCTGGAACCCCACGGGGGCGTGACCTCGCAGAAAAGCTCTCGTTAAAAATTTTTTTTATTTTGGAGGTTTCCGGTTTCCGGTCAAAAACCATGAATGAGCAACCTATTCAATCCAGACAAGAAGTTTACGCAGTCGGATGTAGCAAAGCTCCTTGGCATTTCAGATAGACAGGTCCGAAACCTTATACAACAAGGGGTTCTGCCTGCTGCTATAGGTAGAAATGGCATGGACCCGCTAGCGTGTAACCACGCGTACAACTCGTATTTAAGACAAGCAAAAGCCGGAAATCAAAAACCGGAAACGGACGATGATGAAGAGGAATCGTTCGAGAAAATAGAGCGAGAGCTCAAGCTTGAGGATAAGCGAGAGACGATTGCGATGAAGAAAGCCAAGCGAGTCCTTTTCGAGAAGAGCTACGCACCCATTGAAGTTATTGTCGAAACATTAGAGCAAGTCACAGCTAGGGTAGGTACCCGACTTGACACTCTCCTCCCGAAACTCAAAAACGCATGGCCTGACATGCCACCCGAAGCGGTGGAAATTCTAGAGGCTGTGATCGCTGCTGTATTAAATGAGTGTGCCGATGTTCAACCAAACCTCACCGATTACATGGACGGCGATCCAGAGAGCTGTCCAACGTGGCTTGATGGGGATGAAGAGAACAATCGCAATCAAGGGAGCCGAGTGGGCTAACAAGCATTTTCGATTGGCGGCAGGTTCATCTCAGGAAGAGGGTTTTTGGGAAACCCTGCCATTGCAGGTTGTGCCACTTAACATGATGTGCAACCGGGCAATCGCAGAGCTGACGATGCAAAAGTCAGCGCGTGTTGGATGGTCAAAGTTGGTGATTGCTGCAAACACTTGCTTGCATGCTCAGTTTAAAACCAACTCAGTGATTTACGTACCAACCGAGAGCGATGCGAAAAACATATCGGTTACAGAGATTGATGCAGCTTGGCAAGAAATGCCAATCATGCAGAGGATCTTTCCTGCTCTTTTTGCAAAAGATCACCGCAACACTGTTTCGTATAAGCAGGGTATTGGTTGGTCACTTCATATTCTCGGCACATCAACTCCGCGAAACATGCGTGCACTTACCAAAGGCGCCTTGTTTGGGGATGAAATAGACGGCTGGGATTGGGAGGTCGGGAAAGAGGGTAACCCAATAGACCTGGCGCGAATGCGCTTAGAAGGTGCCGCATTTCCCATGGCTCGTTGGGGAACGACACCAACGAATGCTGGCGAGTCTCACGTAGAGAGACTGATGGCCAAGATGGAATTGACCTTTCGATTCTATTTACCTTGTCCGCATTGTGGAACTGAGCAGGTTTTACAGTGGGGTAGTAAGGAAGATAAACACGGATTCAAGTGGGATAACACTCAGCCTACTGTAGATAAAAAAGCCAAGTCGGTTTACTACAGCTGTGTTAATTGCGATGACCCGATTTATTACAAACATCTCTACAAGATGGAGGTTGCTGGTCGGTGGAAAGCAGAAGATGGAACTTGGACCAGAGATGGTCATGAGTTTTTTGATTCCGATGATAATCCGGCGCAGACACCTACCAGTGTTGGTCTTCACATTTGGTCCGGTTACAACACCAAATTGAGTGCAGGCTGGCGCGGTATCGTCCGAGACTTTCTAAATAAGAAAGATGACCCTAGCCAATTAAAGACGTTTGTTAACCTGACTCTCGGTGAACTTTGGGAGGGGGAAAACGGCGACAAGCTTGATTGGGAACACCTAAAGGCACGCCGGGAAATTTGGTGGGCTGGCGAGCGTAAAAAGAATCCAGTACCAGATAGAGCCGTCGCGTTAACCGGCGGTATTGATACCCAAGATGACCGCATTGAAATGTACGTTTGGGCATGGGGTTCTGGCGAAGAGTGTTGGTTGGTCGATCACATAGTTCTGCTCGGTGATCTTTCCGGTCAGGTTTTGAAAGATGCTGTAGGTAAAGCACTTTATCGAACCTATACCAAGCGAAATGGCGAAGTGATGGACATTAAGCTTTGGTGTTGGGATGCCATGGGCCACAAGACCGATGATGTTTATGAAATGAGTCGTAAGCATGGCGTTATGTGGGTGATACCGATTCAGGGTGAAAACCAATATGGCAAGCCGATCCAAAACTTCCCACGAAAGAAGAACAACAAAAAAGTTTATCTGACCAGATTAGGTACCGACGGTATCAAGCAGAGGCTATATAGCCGTTTATGTCTCACGCCAAAAGGTGATGAGCCAGTACCTGGTTGTATTCATTTTCCATTGGATGACGATATCGCTGGAGATGAGTTTTTCAAGCAACTTTGCTCAGCCAATAAAAAACTCGAACACGACAAATCAGGTCGCCAGGTTTGGCGGTGGGTTAAGCAATACCATCCATACGACGAAGCATTGGATGGTTGGAACTACGCTTACGCCGCACTCAATATTCTCATTCATAAATTTGGCTTAGAGCTAAATGAACAACAAACCACACCAGAACAACAATCATCCGGCCTAAGCATTGCTGAATTGGCCGCTCGACTGAAAGGTGGCAAATGACCTTACAAGAAATGCTGCAGCAGGCGGAAAGCGCCTACCACAAGCTGCAAACAGGCAGTATGGCGGTCTCAATAGAGAAAGGGGACCGAAAAGTAGAATTTAACCGAGCGAATATTCACGAACTGCGAGCCTATATTGATGACCTTCGTTCTCAGTTAGGTATTGGTTCAGTTCGTCGCCGTCGCCCAGCAGGAGTCGGAATGTAATGACAAATACCGGACTACTGGCCGCAGATGGTCAGACACCATTAAGAGAGGCGGTGTTCAGAGCTGGCGGTTCAGGGTTTGGTGGCCAGATGCGCGATTGGAACCCACCGTCCAAATCAGTGGATGCTGCGTTCCTGCCTGTTATGAAACAGGCTAATGCCAGAACGGACGATGTAACTCGTAACAATGGCATTGCAGCGAATGGTATCCAGCTCCACAAGGACCACATTATTGGTTCTGAGTTTCGCCTAAGTTATAAGCCGAATTGGTTACTGCTTGGATTAAAACCGGACAAAGGTTTTGTTCGAGAAGTTGAAGCAATATTTCGTGATATTGCTGAAGATCCTAACTGCTTTATTGATGCAGAAGGTCGCCGCACATTCACCATGATGATGCGTGAAGGCATTGAAACGCATGCTCATGCTGGCGAAATCATGGCAAAGCCAGAGTGGATTGATCGACGCCATTCGCACTTTTCAACCTGCATTCGAATGGTTGCCCCTCGCAAGGTGAACAACCCGAACTACATGATGGATAAACCCTATCAACGTGGTGGGATGAAGTTCAACCGAAACGGAGAGGCCGTTTCCTACTTTATTGAAGAAGGCGCTGATAATTTCGGCATGCCGAAGAAGTGGCGTGAAGTACCTAAGCGATTGCGCTCCGGTCGAATGGGCTTCTTACATGTATTTGAACCCTCGGAAGGTGGTCAGTGTCGAGGCGTTAATAAGTTTTTGTCGTGTTTGGAGCAATTAAAAATGCTCGACACATTACAAAATACAACGCTTCAGCGAGCCATTGTCAATGCGATGTATGCAGCCAGTATCGAGTCAGAGCTCGGTTCTGATCAGGCGATGGAATTCTTGTTTGGTGCTAACCAGCAAAACGGTGCCATCGAGAAGATGTTGATGACATACGGTGATTACTACGCCGCGAATGAGGTGAAATTCAACGGCGTTAAACTTCCTCACCTAATGCCAGGCGACAAAATCAACCTGCACAGCGCAGGCAATGCCGATAATGGATTTGCGGCTCTAGAGCAGTCGATTATTCGATATGTCGCTGCAGGTCTTGGCGTAGATTACGCCCAGCTATCTCGCAATTACTCTCAGATGTCTTACAGCACTATCCGTGCTGCTCACAATGATTCGTGGCGTTACTTCATGGGCCGTCGAAAAATCATTGCGAACCGATTCGCTAGTCAAATCTTCACCCTGCTGTTTGAGGAGATGATCATTCGTGGATACATCACCTTACCGAGCAAGGCGCGATTTAGTTTCTACGAACGTCGCCATGCGTGGACAAAGAGTGACTGGATTGGCTCTGGCCGATTAGCGATTGATGGCCTGAAAGAGGTGAAAGAAGCGGTTCTTCGTATTGAGGCTGGCTTGTCCACCTATGAGAAAGAGCTGGCGTTACTTGGTGAAGATTATCAAGAAATCTTCGATCAGCAGATGGCTGAGATGGAAGAGCGTAAATCGAAAGGTTTACCACCACCAAGTTGGATGAAACTCCAGGCGTTAGCGCCGGACAACCCAAACGAGAGCCCAAATGAGTAATTTACAACACTTAATCAGCAATACATTCAACCGACCACTGGCGCTTGAAGCTGGTTATGCCCGTGTTTTCTTCTCAGCTCTGAGTCAGCGCCTCGGCAATGTAATTCAGCTGACTGACGCAGATGGCAATGTCTTGCGTGAGTCAGACATGAAAAAGGAAGCATCCGAGTTCACCAGACGTCGCAGTGGTGAACGTAGCTATCAGGTTGTGGATGGTATCGCCATTATCCCGATTGATGGCTCTTTAGTTCACAAATATGGCTACGTTAAACCGTATTCAGGCATGACAGGTTATGACGGGATCATGTACCGCTTAACAGAAGCCATGTCGGATAAAGAAGTGAAAGCCATCATGCTAGACATGGACACCCCCGGCGGGATGGTGGCTGGTTGCTTTGACTTAGCAGACAAAATCGCAGAGTACCGAAAAATAAAGCCAATTTGGTCACTTGGTTACGACATGCATTGTAGTGCTGGGCAGATGGTTGCCAGTTCGTGCTCTCGTCGTTTGATTACTCAGACAGGGGTAGCGGGTTCTGTTGGCGTTATTTTGGCGCACACCAATATCGAAAAGATGCTGCAGCAGAAAGGTACGGAAATCACCTTAATTACTGCAGGTAAACATAAAGCCGATGGGAATCCTTATCAGGCATTACCTGATGATGTTCGTGAAAAGTGGCAGACCGAACTGGAAAGCACTCGACAGATGTTTGCTGGAAAAGCGGCAGCATATATGAACATCGATGTTAAACGAGTTTTAGAAACTGAGGCTGAAACCTATGAAGGTCAGGCTGCGGTGGATGTTGGCTTCGCTGATGAAGTCGTTAATGGCCTTGATGCAGTTCAGTTGATGGCTGAGCACTTCAAGAAAAAACAATCAACCTTTGATATGGGAGCCGCTATGACGGTGCAAGAACAAACTCAACCAGTCGCAACGGGACAAGCAGATATACAGCCACAGGCATCAGCTCCAGCGACTCCAGAAACACCAACAGCAGAGGAAGGTAATGCTGCAGAACCTCAATCAAATGCTCAACCGGAAGCCAACGCAGATCCTGCCACTCAGGAACGAGAGCGTTGTATGGGCATTCTCGGCTTAGAAGAAAGTAAAGGTCGTGAATCTCTAGCTCACCAGTTAGCAAACAATCCAAAGATCACCGTGGAAGAAGCGAAGACCATTCTGGCATCTGTTCCGGTTAGTGCAGCTGCGCAGAGTTCATCAGCGTTGCAGACACTTGCTGCAGAACATGGTGAACCTCTTGGTCAGGATGTTGGTTCTGGTGACCTCACCGATGAGCAGCAAAACATTAATGCGTTAGCCGCTTCTTACACACGTATCGACTAAGGACGAAACAATGACTGAAACAACTGAATACACACCAGATGATTTCATGATTGGTGCTCCGGTAACAGCGCGAGCCACAATCAAATCGGGCGAAGCGTTCCCGGCTCGTACACCGCTAATGATGGATGCAACGGATGCCGCCACGCTGGTTAAATGGGATGGCACACCAGGCAAAGCCGTAGCAATGTCAGCACGAGATGTGGTGAACACTGGTAGCGACCAGCTTTCTACCGTGTATCCGCAAGGCGGATTTCGCATTGGTTTTGTTAACTGGCCAGACACAGTGACAACCGACAAGCAAAAGCGCGCAGCATTTATTGGTAGCGCAGTGTACGTAGACGACGAATATTAATTCGTCGTTTTTTTTGGATTAAACAAAAAGAGTCTCTTATGCCTGACAACTATACAACTCGCGAACTGCTTGGTGCGGTAACACAATCAAGCATTCGCCGTGATAACTTCTTCATGCGCTTCTTCTTCCGTGAGCTTTACACGTTTTCTACGGAAAAAGTCGACCTAGACATGATCCCAAATAAAACCAAAATTGCTGCATTTTGCTCACCGATGATTGGTGCTGCGGTAGATCGCAATCAAGGTTTTAAAACATCGAGCTTCAAGCCGGCTTACGTAAAATCGAAGCATCCGGTAACAGCAAATCAAAGTATCAAACGCCGTCCTGGTGAACCAATCAATGGCAACCTTTCTGCTTCAGATCGTTTGAACGCTATCGTGATGCAAAACCTCGACACAGAAGAGCAAGCGGTTCGTGATCGTGAAGAACTGATGTGTGCTGAGATGGTGTATGACGGTAAAACCATCATCGACAGCCAATACATCGAAAAGCCTTACGAAATTGATGCAGGCCGAAACCCTGACAATAACGTAACTCTTCTGAGTGGTGCGAAGTGGGCGAGCCAAGATTTCGAAACTTACGACATTGTTGCAGATATTGAAGAGTGGGCAGCGTTATCCGAAGGCTTGACCAATGCGTTGATCGCAGACCCTAAAACGTGGGCACTGATGCGCAAGTTCAAGAAGTTTAACGACAAGCTCGAAACACGCCGTGGTTCCAATTCTCAGCTTGAAACTGCACTAAAAGATCTTGGTGCGACCGTTAGCATCAAAGGCAACCTTGGTGATGTAACCATCATCGTAGTGGATGAAGAGTACATTGACCGCGATGGTACAACCAAGAAAGTGCAGCGAGACTTCCACTTAATCTTGGCACATACGTCCGTTCGTGGTGCTCGCCTGTATGGTCAGATTCAAGACCTTTCTGCACAGAAAGAAGGCTTTGATGAAGCAGAGCGTTACGTTAAGGACTGGACGGAAGGTGGCGATCCTGAAGTTCGCTACACGAAGACTGAGTCTGCGCCAGCGATGTACTTGATCGACGTGAACAAAGTGGTGGTCGTCAAAGTAGGTTAATCCTGCGTTTCGACAGAGTAAAAATCAATGGGACCACGGTCCCATTTTCTTTTGGAGCTAATCATGAGCCGAAAAGACAACCTAAAAAAGCGTATTGATGAGCTATGTGGTGAGTTGAACATTACCGAGCCGCAATACGATGACAAAACGACAGAATCGCAGTTAAACGCAATCATTGACGAACTGGAAGCCAAGCTGCCAGACGGGGATGAATCCGAAAATGAAGATGAAGATCAGTCGCAAGCGCAAGGAAATGACGTTGATAATCTTGCCAGTGGTGAAAGCCAAGAAGCCGAGGGTCAAGAATCAGACAAGTCGGAAGTTCTTGTCGGTATCGGTGAATTGCCTGAAGGCGAAACTATCACAGACGATGGGGTAGTCCCTGAAGCTAAAACTAATGATCAAGGTGAGGTGCAAGTTCTCGTTGCTAAACCTTTTCAGTATGTCGCAAACGGCGAGCCAGTTTTAGCAAAATCCGGTGAAAAGCCTTTCCTTGACGAAGATACCGCGATGGAAGCGGTTGAAGCTGGTTTGGCACATATCATCGCCACTCTGTAGAGGTGATAAATGTTTGATTTTGAGTCAGCGTTGAATGAAGCCGATAACATCATTTTTGATACGTTCTCCAACGTTACCGTAGCTATAGCAGGGCAAGAAGAACCAGTACCAGGTATTTTTGATAATCCAGCGGCTATTAGCTCTTTAACTGGCGGTGGCCAAGTGTCAGATGTCGACAATGAGCTTTTTGTTCAAACTCACAAAGCAGCAGGTGTTTCTCGTCGAGCGGTGGTTACTCTTCGGTTTTCTGATGGTAGCGAGAAAGTTTACCAAGTAATAAACCCAGAGCCGGATGGTTCAGGTCTCACTAAATTGACTTTGGGTGAGTTCAATGGCGACAAATCAACAAAACCTTCTATTCGATATTGATCTCGAAGAGCTGGAAGCGGTGAAGTTGATGCTTGGTGGAACAGATAAAGAGTTCCGCCAAGCATACAATCGAGCGCTTTCACGGACGGCGGTGACATTGAATATGTTAGGCCGTCGTTTGCTTAGAGATGAACTGCAAGCCAGAAATCTAAAGGCAATCCGAAATCGACTTCAAAAGTTTCGATTAAAGAAAAGTGGCAAGGCCCTTGATGAGTTGAAGTTATGGTTTGGCTTGAATGATATGCCAATAAGTAAGCTCAAAGGCAGGGTTAAGCGAATTGGTACGAAGAAGTCACCAAACGGTGCAGAGTATAAACCAGCATCTTCATCGCTTAACCATCAGATGTACCCAGATTCTTTTGTGGCGAGGATAGGGAAAAGAAAATCCATATTCACTCGCAAGGGCAAGGCCCGTTATCCGGTAAAGGAAGAAACGGTGCCGATAAATGACGCTATTCACGTAAAAATCGAAGATGAGATTTTCGACCAGATTCCAGACATCTTTCTTAAACACTTTATTACAGACCTCAAAGGGCGGATTGCACAACGATGAGTGACGGTATCCATTTAACCGACTACCACGAGAAAGTTAAGCAATGGCTCACAGAGCAGCTTCCGTGGATTCAGTCTGTAGATTACTACCCAGAAACCGAAACGGAGCTTTTAACGCCTTGCGCGTTCTTTGCCGTCATGGACTGGGAGCGAGCTGAAAATCAGCCAATGAACGGGCAAATGGCGGTCACATTGAACTGTGAAATCCTTGCTGTTCTCGGTATGGCGGATGCGCAATATCAGCTTGAAGTGCGCAATGCTGCCATGGCCATTGGTTTGAAAGTGGAAGAAGCCCGTTTCGGAATGCCAATAGAGCCAGCCGTGTTTGTCAGTGCTGAGCCGGATGCGTTCAACCCTGAACTGGATGATTATGCGGTTTGGTCCATCAGGTTCAATCAGGATGTGGAAGTGGGTGAGGATGCATTCAAACCGGAGGGGTTAACCCCTACCACGGTTAAAGTTGGATTCTCGCCAGACATTGGCAATGCCAATGAAGATAAATATGTACAGGTGGTACCGGATGGGTGATTTGAATTACATCGTCCGCGATCTGCAGCGGCGTATGGCTAACATGATTCGCCGTGGTCGAGTGCATAGCGTGGACTTTGAACAGTCACCACCACGGGTAAAGGTTGAGTATGAAAAAGATGCTGTAACTGGCTGGCTTCCTTGGATTTCAGGGAGAGAGTCAAGTAAGCACCGTACAGACTGGGAGCCTCTGGCTATTGGTGAACAAGTGATTATCTTGTCAGAGTCTGGAGATTTATCTGCAGGTGTGGTTATCCCCTCGCTGCCAGATGCCTCAAGCCCTGTACCGAGTACCTCACCGGATGAACATGTAAGCCGTTATGAAGATGGCACCACGTTCACCTATAACCGCAAAACCCACACGCTAACCATAGATGTTCAGGGTGATGTGAATTTTCATGCTACGGGCAATGTGACTAGCCATATCGAGGGCAACATGAGTGCTCAGATCGATGGCACTGCCGATGTTACCGTGGCGAAAGCAACCACGGTGAAAACCGATGCCACATTGAAAGTGGAAGCCGTTCAAGACCTCAGCATTAAAACAGGCGCCAATATGGTGCTGGATGCCTCGGGGAATGTCGATATTAAGGCAGGTGGCAACTTCAAAGTCACAGGCTCACGAGTGGATCTGAACTGATGAGCTGGATACCTATCGAATCGGTGCTGTTTCAGGTGCCAGATACTACTGAAAATCTTGATTACCTGATGTCATATCAGGCTGCGGAGGGTGAAACGGTTTTGAGTTATACCTGGTCGCTTTCTCCAAATGACCCAAACCCTTTCACTATCTCAGCAGATTTAAGCGGTGTTCGACTGCAGGCTGCGAGTTTATCGGGGCTGTTTAAGCCAGATTTCCTTGATTACCTGGATGGTGATCAGGTGCTGAGGGTATCTGACTGGCCAGAACCGCCACCTTGTAAAGAATTGGTGGAGTTCAAGCCAAGCAACCTTAGCCGAGTTGGATTACACCATCATGGTCACTGTTACCGTGAAATCAATTGACCCAGACACAAGCCAAGAGTTGGAAACTGAGCACAGCAACAGCTGGACAATGGTTATTTTGCACGATTACAGCTCAGGTAAGCAGAAATTATTGGAGTACATGCAATGCCAGCCGTAACCCGACAAGGTGACGGAGGGACAGGCCACGGCGCGTTCCCTCCAAGAAGCAGCACTGCAGGCAGTGGGGATGTGTTTTGTAATGGTATTCCGGTTCACCGTCAGGGTGATGCTTGGGGAGTTCATTGTGATCCTTCACCGTCTTGCCATGCTGGTAGCTTATCCGGTGGTTCATCGTCTGTTTTCGTTAACGGCAAGCCGATTGGGCGTGTCGGTGATGCAGTGGATTGTGGCTCAGTGGTAGCAGCTGGCTCATCAAATGTATTTGCAGGGGGATAACTGCCATGCGTGGTATGGATGCAACCACAGGTCGAGCTCTAAGTGGCATCGACCACTTAAAGCAGTCGGTGCGTGATATCCTCACCACACCAATAGGCTCACGGGTAATGCGCCGTGACTATGGTAGTCGACTGTTCGATTTGATTGATAACCCAGGTAACCCAGAAACAGTGGCTGATATTGTGGCAGAAAGTGCCCAAGCCCTGAAAAAGTGGGAAAAGCGTATTGAAGTATCACGAGTTCTTGTGACTTCCGCTCAGCCTGGTTCGGTAACGCTGACTATTGAGGGCAAATATAAACCCAATGGTGAGCCAATAACACTGGAAGGCATAGAGGTGAAATGATGGCCACCGTAAACGTAGACATGAGCCAACTGCCAAAGCCTGCAGTGATAGAGCAGTTGGACTATGAGCAAATCCTGCAGGAATGGATTGAACGCTATCAAGGGTTAGACCCTGATTATCAAGATGTGAATGAATCTGACCCTGTTTACAAGTTGATAGAGGTAGCAGCATTTCGTGAAATGGTTTTACGTCAGCGTGTTAATGACGGTGCTCATGCCACTATGCTTGCTTATGCCGTTGATGAAGATTTGGATGTGATTGGTGCTAACTTTGATGTTCAGCGCCTAGTCATTGATGAGAGCGACCCTAATGCAGTTCCTCCAAGAGAGCGCATTATGGAGTCCAATGAAGCTTTCCGGTATCGGATTCAGTTGTCAAACCGAGCCAAGAATACAGCAGGTAGCGCAGATGATTACGAGTTCTGGGCATTGTCAGCTGATGGTCGAGTTAAAAGTATTGCTACGGACTCACCGAAAGGCACATTGGTGGTTACGGTTTCTGTACTTTCCCATGAGGGAAATGGCACAGCAAGCTCGGAGCTTATCAAGCTGGTAGAAGATACGCTTACTCCGAAAGGAACGCGACCTCTCAGTGATGAAGTGGTGGTACAAAGCGCCAATATCAATGAGTTTCCAGTAGTCGCGGAGTTAGAACTGTTTTCTGGTCCAGATCAATCTGAAGTGCTGAAAGCTTCCCGTGAGCAGTTAGATAAATGGCTGGCTGATTCGCACCGTCAAGGGATTGATTTAACCCTTGATGGGTTCTATGCCGCTTTGCGTGTTCCAGGCGTTTACAAGGTTCACATGACTTCACCAAGTGCTGACATCATCAATGATAAATTCAGCGCTGGCTACGCTTCTAGCATTACGCTAACAGCGAGGGTGACAACATGACAGGGAAAAGCCTGCTGCCACCTAATGCCAGCAAACATGAAAAAGACGTAGAGGCGGTGATTTCACCGCCTCTTTCTTTTCCAAATCGAGACCTTTGGAACCCCGATAAGTGTCCTGAGCATTTATTGCCTCATTTAGCTTGGGCTTTGTCAGTTGATAACTGGGATTCATCTTGGCCTGTTGAGCGTAAACGGCAGGTGATCAAAGACAGCATCTTTATCCAAAGGAAAAAAGGTACTAGAGAAGCTATTGAGCGTGTCGTTAGCGCTATTCGTGGTGATTTGACGGAAGTGAAAGAGTGGTTTGAAGACAAAGAACGTCTTCAGCCTGGTGATTTTGAGGTGAACTACTTATCAACGGTGCAACCAATTGATGGTAGGGATATTCAGAAACTCATTCCGGTCATATACAGCGCTAAAAATGTGCGCAGCAAGCTGACAAACATCAATATCACGAGCCAGATAGAAGCTCCTGAAAAATTAGCCTCTGTTAGTCGTCAGGGGATAGGTGTTAAAGCCGGGCCATGGTCGATTTCTTCCATGGTGAGCTCGTCTGGTTCCAGTCTTAGTTGCTTTTCTCGTCAAGGTATCGCTTTGCGTTCTGGCCCACTGAAGATCAGAGCAATTACAGAAGGCAGTCCTTCAATTTCTTGTATTTCCCTTATTGGCCTGTGCATTCGCTCTGGGCCTTTATCGTTAGTTCTGGAGTAAACCATGTCAACAACACCAGAGAGCCAACAACAATTTGGCTCAATTTTAACCGTGCTTGGTGAAAATGCTGAGCAAAACGGCAAGCTGCAGAATAAGCAGATTTCATTCACTCATATTGCAATCGGTGACGCTAACGATACGTATGTTCAGCCTGATCGAGCGCAGACCTCATTGGTTAATGAGTTGGCACGTATTCCAGTTAATTCCGTGGATGTGTTGCAGCCAACACCTGACAGTGTGCCGATGCTAAAAGTAGAAGCCATTTTGCCAGATGATGTGAATGATTTGATCATTCGTGAATTTGCTGCAGTGGCGGAGTTTAATGGCGGGACGTATTTGCACGCTGTAGGTAACTGTGCGCGCATTTATGTGCCTAAGCCGCTCAACAATGGCAATGTTGCCACGCCAGTGACATTGGAAATGATCTTTGTCATTACCAGTGCAGAGCCGATTATTGAGATTGACCCGAACATTGTGACGGCCAGCCGAGAATGGACCACCATTAACTTTGCTACGGTTATCAAGAATGTTGAGCAGTTGAAAAAGTATCGCGGAACCACACCAGGGCAACAAGTGGAGCTGCTTGGTTATCATGCTGAAGGTGACGGTGGTGGCGGTGCATTGATTTGGATGACAAACCCTCCGCATTCAGCGAATGATGCCACCGTGTTTGATTCAGGTAGCGCCTCCGGTTATTGGGTGCGCCGCAACCTGACTATTACGCCAGAGCAGGCGGGTTGGCAACCAAACAAGAATGGTCCGGCACGTATTCGAGAATTGTTGAATGCAGGCGTTTCCTTTGCCAAGCCGAAGCGTCTGACCTCATTGCAGGGACAAGCTGCACGTTGGGCAGCAGGACAAAAAGCTCCGATTTGCTTTTTTGGTGACTCAACTACAGATGGTCGCATTACCACGATTGACGGTGTGACATTAGCTTCTAAATGGAATATTGACCGTTTGGTTGGTAATGCGGTACCGGATGGTTTGGTTTATGATCATGATGATACCGAGGTGCCAAATGCTTATCCCAATGTCATGCAGCGAATTCTGCGTGAGTTCCATGCGAATGACTTAATCCGAGTTTATAACGCGGGTTATCGCGGCAAACAGGCGCAAGATGGGTGGGCGGTTAATAATGTTCACAATGCCGTTTATGGTAATGCAACCTATGCGGATCTGGAGTGGGTAGGGATCATGTTCGGGCTAAATGATTCTGCCGCCTCAACTGACCCGGAATTGTTGGAACGTCGCACGTATGTAGAGAATCAAGCTCTGATTTTGGATGCGTTTGCTCGTGGTGTTCAGCCAGCAATGATGTCATGCCCACCATCGAACAATACCGCCGAATCAGGGGATTATGGCAATAATAACGAGGTTAACGAGTTGGTTGACCAAGTTAAGCGCCGTTTGGCTCATGAATATGGCATTGAGTTTCTGGATGTGAACCATGCGATTAAGCATTGGATTTACAATAACGGTGACAAAATTGCCTTTTCGTCAGCCTCGTCTGATGGCTTGCACTTAAACGACATCGGCCACCTGAAAAAAGCAGAGTTCCTATTTAAGACCGCTGAACGTGAAAACGTTCCGACCCTGATTGAAGACAGGCACTGTTTTGATGTGGTTCACTCAGCAGTTCGCTATGCGTTAAGCCGAAGTGATATTAGTTCCAGTGACCCCATGCGTGGTGCGAACAAGCTGTATCAAAACGGCATGATTCAAGAAAATGATGTCGGTAAGGTTTTAGGTAAAGATGTGATTGATTTGTGGGTGTGGAATGAACGCCGCGATCATTCACTTGTTTACCGTGCGTATAAAGATCAGCAAGCTAAATTCGAACTAGCAGATCGTGTGGATTTGCCTCGCGTCTTGGTCGAATCGCAGTTATTTACCGCTCAGGAGTACCACCGAAAAGTTATTTTTGATGATGTGTCGCCAGATTGCATTGGACATACTGGTTCTGGTCGTTCTGATTTTCCGTGTTTTATTGGTAAGTTGCGTTATGGTCTGAATCGAATTCGTATTCAGATCCCTCCAACGGCGCAAAAGCTGTTTGAAAACGACATCGTAACGGGCTATCTCAAAATCGGTTGGTTAGATTTTATTGCCGACCGTCAGGAAAACCGCTACCCGGTGATGCATTACAACAATGGCTTTAGCTACATGGATAAAGCGCACTGGCGTGATGTTGTCGCTGGTCGTGGTCGTGTTGTTCACCCACCAATTGATACCAATGTTCCATACAACTACGTACGAAATATTATTTCCCCATCACTGCATGGGTTTAATACCTATTCATTGAAAAAGCCGGGCGATGTGGTGGAGTTTCGTTTTGAAGCGAACTTCCCGCTAGGAACAGGCGTCGCGCTGGCTTGGAATAAGATGGAAGATGCTAACTCTTATCCGTCTGAGTTTGATAAGAACAACATGTTTTCATCTGGCGGGGTGCTGATTTTTTACGTCAGTGCTGCTGTTGGTGATTATGTTCGCTTTGCATTTCTAAACCCGGCAAATAATGGCATTCCAACTATTCCATTATTTGAAACAGGGGTTGCTCTGGCTGAACTACAAGGTAAAACCCTGTTGGTTCGAATGCA